>DATIXC010000001.1:0-5008 GCA_035518995.1 Methanomassiliicoccales archaeon
CACAAGAAGCTCGCCGCACTCGGGGCGTCGTTCTTCTACATCGCCCCGCCGATTCCCTACCTCGTCGTCATCCTGGGAGCCGCCCGCATGCGCCGCATCAACTCCGTCCCGATCCACGACCCCAATGGCCAGGCCTCGAGGCTCTTCTGATCAATGCTCGTGATGATGATGCTCCGGGTCTGAAAGGTTGGCGAAGGCGTTCACCATCACCTCGCTCAGCGCCGGATGGATGGTCTGGCTCCGGGCAATAGGATTGAAAGTCCCGTCACCCGCGTTCATCAGGTACACTATCGGCTGCACCAACAGGGAGGCGTGCGGTCCGACCGCGTGCGCCCCCAGTATGCGCATCGTCTCCGCGTCCACGACCACCTTGCAGAAGGCCTCATCCTCCCCCATGGCATACCCCTTCGCCGTCTCGATGTACTCGGCCCTGCCCACGAAGTACCTGCGCCCGCGCTTCTTCGCCTCGGCCTCGGTCAGCCCGACCCCTGCCACCTCGGGGTACGCGAACACCGCGTGAGGGACCGCATGCTCGAGGAGCTTCACCTTCTGCTTCCCGAAGGCGTTGAACCAGGCCACGTCGCTCTCGTAATTCGCCGTGTGGCGGTACATGTTCCTGCCGATGATATCGCCGAAGGCCCATACCCCGGGCACATTGGTCTCGAGGTACTCGTTCACCATGATGTACCCTCTCTCATCGAGCTGGATCCCCGACCTTGTCGCCTGGAGCAGGTCCGCGTTGGACCGTACGCCCGTGGCCACGAGGATCTCGTCGACCGTGACCTCGGTCGTAGCGCTCGATGTCCTGTCCTTGTGCACCAGCGCCTTGCCTTCCGCCGAGCGCCTGACCTCGATGACCTCCTGGTTGACATGGACGTCGCACAGCTCGGACATCTTCTTCAGCACGAGGGCGCTGACCTCTGGCTCCTCGCGCGGCAACAGAACGGGGTTACGGCCAATGATGGTCACCTCAGTGCCGAAGGCCGTGAAGAAATGAGCGAACTCACAGGCCTTGTAGCCACCTCCTAATATCGCCAGGCGCTTCGGGACCCGCTGGATGTCGAACACCGACTCCGAGGTCAGGTACCCGGCCTCCTCCAGGCCCTTGATCGTCGGCACCGCGGTCCGTGCGCCGCAAGCGATCATGACCTTCGGGGCGGTGATCTGCTCGGTCCCCACCTGTAGCCTCCGGGTCCCGACGAACTCTCCCCTGACATGGAAGAGGTCGAGCCCTTTGTCCGAAGCGACGCCCCGCTCCATACCGCCCCTGTCGCTCAGGACCATGTCCCACATCCTCTTTTTTACGAGCTGGAAGTCCATGGCCTCGATCTTGGATGTGACGCCGATGCGCTTGGCATCCTCCGCCTGCCGCACGACATTGGCCGGCTCGATGATGATCTTGCTCGGTATGCAGCCCCGGTTCAGGCAGGTCCCGCCCAGGGGCCCGTCCTCGACGATCGCCACCCTGAGGTCATTAGCCCTGGCCTTGGAAGCGACATTGAGGCCAGCGCCGGTCCCGATTACGATCAGGTCGTATTCCCTCATCCCCTTCGCCTCTCCCAGCGTTATTCGAGATTCTCACGCATAAAGCATTTGTTGGCGGACCATCCCGACCTCGAAGATGTCAGTCCTTAGGATACAGGATGCACTTGGAGCCACAGGACTGCGCTCTGCTCTTCGAGAGCATGCCCGCCTCCATCCAGGCTGCATCCATGACCGCTGCGGGCACAAGGCAATTGGCCGACATCCGGACGTTCTTGAAGATCTCCCAGACCTTGCTTGCTTTCTTATCGGATAGATCGGTCATACTCAATTTCCCAAGCGCGTCTATGAACTCCCTCACGTTATCGCAGTCGGTCTCGACCGTCACCACGAACTCCATCTCGGGCGTGATCTCGACCGTGATGAGGTTGGCCTTGGCGCATAACGTCATATTGACCTTGACCTTGGAAGTCATGTTCTCCGAGCGGGAAGGGAGCGCATCGTACTTAACGATGCCAAACCCCGTAATGACGGCTTGTTTCTTGGTTTAGGAAATCGTATAGGCAGGTGCCCCGAGCACCGTCCCTCGCCGCCTGCTCGGACTGGATTCTGATTCCAATCGTACCTTTTTAGATTCCGATGAACATTCTTCTAATGTTATAGAATATCATATTCATTTGTCTCACTAGAAATCTATTTATTATACTTTTGTCTACCAAAAATGAGATATCTCATACAATTGTCAAATGAGTTATCCAAGAAGGGCCACGGCGCATTCAGCCCCCTTTGTGCGTCGGGCCCTTCACAAGATGCGTCATAAAACGAGGTGAAAGATTGGCAGTGGATGCAGGCAACACGGCGTGGGTACTGATCTCGACCGCACTCATCTTCATAATGACACCGGCGGTGGGCTTCTTCTATGGAGGCATGCTGGGAAAGAAGAACGTGCTTTCCATCCTTGGACAGTGTATCATCATAATCGGGATGGTGACCTTGATATGGGTGACAATTGGCTTCACTTTGGCCTTCGGCGGCTTCGGCAATGATCTCATCGGCAACTTCGATTGGGTGATGTTGAACGGTGTAGGGATCGAGCCCATGGCCCCTTATGACATGACGAACATCCCTGGCATCCTATTCATGATGTTCCAGGGGATGTTCGCAATCATCACCGTCGCCTTGATCATAGGCGGGGTGGCCGAGCGCATGAAGCTCAGGGCGCTGATCGTCTTCCTTTTCGTATGGACCTTGCTCGTGTACATCCCAGTTGCTCACTGGGTTTGGGGAGGCGGTTGGATCGCCCAGCTTGGTGCACTGGACTTCGCCGGAGGGACGGTGGTCCATATCACCGCGGGCGTGTCGGTCCTGGCCGCCGTAATCGTTCTGGGCAAGAGGACCTCATTGAACAATGGAGGCATCGAGCAGCCCCACAACATACCGTTCGTGGTTTTAGGCGGGGCTTTGCTCTGGATAGGATGGTTCGGCTTCAACGGCGGCAGCGCCCTTGCCGCCGACGGCATCGCTGCCAATGCCTTCGTGGTGACCATGGTGGCTGCCGCGACCGCGGCGGTGGTGTGGGGGTTGGTCAACTGGCTGCACCTTGGGAGGCCGGGGGTACTCGGCATGATCTCCGGGGCCATCGCTGGGCTGGTGGCAATCACCCCCGCATGTGGCTATGTCGACGTCTCCGGGGCCATAGCCATCGGGCTCGGGGCGGGGATCTTCTGCTACGGAGGAATCCTGCTCAAGAAGAGGTTCGGCTACGATGACGCCTTGGACGTTTACGGAGTGCATGGCGTGGGCGGGACATGGGGGGCCCTGGCGACCGGACTCTTCGCCACAGGGACGTTAGCGTCGACCTCGAAAGGGCTGTTCTATGGGGGCGGTCTCACGCTGCTAGGTGCGCAGCTAACGGCGGTGGTCGTGGTGTACGCCTTCGCCTTCGGTGTGACTCTCATCGCGCTGAGCGTCATGAAGAGGGTGACAGAGATACGTGTCAGCAAGGAGGAGGAGCGGATAGGCGCCGATATCATCCAGCACGGCGAGAACGCATACTCGTGAGGCGAGAAAATTGAAGAAGATCGAAGCGATAATCAGGCCCGAGAAGCTTGGTGCGGTCAAGCACGCGCTGGAAGAGATAGGCGTTCACGCCTTGACCGCCTACGAGGTCCAAGGGCGCGGTGAGCAGAAGGGTTTGGAATTCACGCACCGTGCCGGGAAGTTCCGGGTGGACATGCTTCCCAAGACCAAGCTGGAGGTCGTGGTGAAGGAAGGCAAGCTCGAGGAGGCTGTGAACGCCATCTGCTCCATGGCCAGGACAGGAGAGGTCGGCGACGGAAAGATCTTCATCATCCCGGTGGAGAGGGTGATCAAGGTCAGGACCGGAGAGGTCGAGCCCTGAGGATGGGGCCCCATCGCAGGCGGGCCCAAACCTTTTACCGCTCTTTCCAGACTTGATAAGGTCCTGCCGGCGGCCAGATGGAAGCAACCCTCGGAAACGCAGATTTGGATTTTGCATCCAACTATCCTACCAATTTTAAAGCCAGACCATTTATTATCGTATGATCGAAATCGTTATTCCATCCGAACGGATCGATGAGGCTAAGGCCAATTCTCATCTCTCTTGAAGCTGAGGAGTTTATTCCCTTCGACATCGAAGATTTCCAAGGAATTCTCGATGAGCTCGAACCTGGAGCCCTTCTCTAGGCAACGGAAGAAATCTCCCTCCAAGTCCATCAACCAAGGGGGGTCGTTGCAGTACATGAGGGTCGAGCCGATAAGCCCAGTCCTCAGGGAGGTCTCGGTGGCCTCGTATGATGAGAAGAAACGGTTGCAACCTCCGCTCCCGGCGATTTTGCCGTCTTCCATGAAGATCAGGAAAGGCCTGTCCTCCAAACCGTTGATGCTCAACCTATTCTTGGAATCCCGATATTGAACCAAGGTCCATCTTCTGAACTTATCAGCCAGTTGCGGAGTCATGAGATGTCACCTCTTATCGATTGGCGCCTTCTTTGGCTTCCCGCATTTCCAGCAAATGATGTTCTTGGATAGATTCATGGCGTCGCACTCACACTTCCACATTCCTCTGAAGTCATAGGTGTCACAGACCGCGCATTTCGAGGGGACAGAGCACTTATCCATCTCATTCACAGAAATGTGACTTATCGCATGCGGCTAATAAGCGTTCCCAATTTTCGAACAATGAGCCACTCCTAGGATGAAAAATGGAATAAGGTAAGCGGTTTGATTCGATGCGCATTCGATGCCGCATTTCGTACGAGTCGAGGCCATTTCTACTTCTTTTCAACGACCCATCGGCAATATGAATCTCCCTTGGTCATGAAATGAGTCGCATTGAACTTGTAGTTCGGGCTGAGCTCGTCCGCCATCCCCTGGCATGCACATGCAAGCGATTCGCAGGCTTGAACAGGGGCCTTTGAGAGAGGGCACGCGGTAATGACTTTGATCACTCGATTCGGGGTGGCTTCCTCTATCCGACCCTGAATGCCCATCATGTCCTCCCAGA
>DATIXC010000002.1:0-3220 GCA_035518995.1 Methanomassiliicoccales archaeon
GACGATCACTTGATGGAGGGCCGCTCCTCCCTCAGCACATCGGTATCCGATGCTGTCCTCGGCATTATGACCTTGCTGCCAACCCACCACCAGGCAAGAACGGTCGCGTTAACCGTGGCCAGCACTATAACTATCGTGTACCACAGGAAGGTCTTAGGATCAAGTCCAGCGATGGACCCGAAGTAGGTGGCGATGGTGTTCGGCACCAGAAGGGCAGTGCCAAGGATGGTCAACCATGCCACTGCGAGAGTCATCCTGTTATTGAGGGTCTGCAGCTGGTTGTTGTAGATAGTCTGGAGGACCTCGAGGCCGGAGGCGAGCACGTCCGACATGTGCTCCGCTAAGGAGATCTGGCGGTTGACGTCCTCTATCAGCAGACCAATCTTCGTCAGAATCTTGGCGTTGTCGGTGATTATGTCCGCGTCCCCGTACCTGAGCGAGTTGAGGACGTCGTTCGTGCGCCACATGGAGTTGAGATACTCGATCAGCGCGTGCTTCATTTCGTAGATGCTCCTGCCTATCCTCTCCCGAGGGGCCTTGGGGTCGGAGAGCACCTCGCTCATCTTATCCCCTTGATCCTGGATCTCGCGAAGCTGCTCGAAATTGCGGTTGTTGTTCTCGTCGAGTATGCGCACGAGCATGTTGGTAAGCTTGTCCTCCGGGGCCATCGAGTCCGGCAGCTTTCGCAGGAACGTGTCGGCGTACCTTGAGAACTGGATGAAGCGCGTGATCGCCTCGTCGTGCATGGTCAATATCAGATTCTTACGGATGAGGATGATGAGATTGTAGGTCTTGATCTCCAGGCCGTGGATGCGGACGGCCGGCACCATGAGCCCTAACTCCACGTCCCTGTCCTCGTAATTGGAGTAGAAGCCCTTCAGCAATGCCGGGACCAGCGTGTCGCTGAAGCCAAGCTTCGCAGCCGTCTCCGCGCCTTCCTTTTCGAGGTCGGTGACGGCGAAGTTGATCCAGGTGATGGTCGAGGACTGCACGACCTCTCTGAACTCGGACGGGTTCTCGCCGTAGACCTTGCAAGGCTTCTGGCCCGGATGGAGACTGACACACACCGCCTTCTGGGACTGCGGCGAGGCCGATTGAGCCGATGCCGGTTGCTGTGGAGCACCGGATTGAGAGCCCTGATTCCCATTCGACGACGTACCCTCCATGCGTCCCCCTCTCGCCTCAGCGCTCGGTATGCCTTTAGGGCCTTGAATATATCTCCACTCTTTTTAAAAAGGATCAGGCTCTAGCCTATTCTCAGCCTATGTGATTGGCATCGATCCGGGTTTTTGTCATCGATAGCACAGCCCAAGAAGAGATGCGACAGACCTCATTTCCTGCCGTAGCGGAACGCGATGTTGCAGGAACCTTCGCGGCTGACCATGCAAGGTCCCATCGGCCGCTTGGGGCTGCATCCCTTGCCGAACGCGGGGCATTGCTGGGACTTGATTATTCCTCTCAGGACCTCGCCGCACCTGCACCCACCCAGCTCCTCCTTGACCGAAGGGGCACCCCTGAGCACATCATGGAAATTGGTCCTGGCGTTGTGCGCCTCGAACTCCCTCCTAAGCTCATAGGCGCTCTTCGGTATTACCGGGAATCCCCTCCAGCTGCGGTCGACGGGCTCGAAGACTTGCTCCAGCATCGCCAAGGCCTTGGGGTTCCCCTCCGGCCTGACCACCCTCGAGTACTCGTTCTCCACCTCGTGCCTCCCCTCGTATATCTGCTTGCACATCATGAAGACCGAGACGAGAAGGTCGAGCGGTTCGAAGCCCGCTACCACCTGAGGTATCCTCCGCTCCACGGAGAAGCGCTCGAAGGGCTTTGTCCCAAGAATCGTCGCGACGTGGCCTGGCTGGATAAGCCCATCGATCCTCACCTCTCCCAGGCTGAAGATGGCGTCCAAGGCCGGTGGGAGGAGGCGATGGCAGCTGAGCACCGAGAAGTTATCGGGGAGGGGGTCGAGCATGACCGCGGCCGTGGTGGGGCTCGTCGTCTCGAACCCGATGGCCATGAAGGTCAGCTCCTTGACGGAGGGGGCGAGCTTGATGGCGTCCTCGACCGAATAGACGACCCTGACGTCGGAGCCGTCCGCCTTAACGTCCGCCAGAGAGCCGATGGGCGTGGGCACTGTCATCATGTCCCCGAAGACCGCGACGGTTATCCCCGACTCAGCGAGGGTTATCGCCTCGACGATCTCTTTGGTGGTGGTGACGCACACCGGGCATCCCGGGCCTTGGCGTATCTCCACCCCCGTGTCCCTGAGCATGTCCTCGAGGCCGAACCGGACCAGCGTGTCCTGGTGGGTCCCGCACACGTGCATGAAGCGCACGTTCAGGCCGTACGCGCGGATGGACTCGATGACCTTCCTGGCCGTGGCCTCGTCCCTGAACTTGAACATCTACCTCTCCACCACCTTGAGGGAGCTGACGGCGCAGCTTTTGCCCTTGGTGACCTCCACCCCTCCGCCACAGCGCGGGCAGGCAAGGTTGGGGATGGAGTGGTCCCAGCCCCCTCCGCTCACGTAATCGACGCCGCCGACATACCCACAGGAGCGGCAGCGCACCTCCACCTTCTCCTCGCTTATCACCAGCCTCGAGCCCTCCAAGATCGTTCCCCTGGTCACGACCTCGTAGGCGAACTCCAGCTGGTCGCGGCCCAGGAAGGTGATCTCGCCGATGACCATATGCACCTCCTCCACGCTCTCGACGTCGTGCCGCTTGAGCTCCTCGAGCACCGCGTCCACGATGCTGGCCATGACCGAGACCTCGTGCACGTGCCTGGACACGCGCCCAGCGTTATTATGCTTTAGGGTCTGCAGCCTTTCGCCTACGAACCTTTCCGTCCTTCGCAGGTCGTAACTTCAGGTTGGAGTAATAGTCGCATTGAGGCGAGACGGGACACTCGGCGCATTTCGGTCTCCGAGGAAGGCAGATGGTCTGGCCGAAGCGCACCATCAAGGAGTTGACATCGATCCACAGGTCCCTGGGCATCACCGACTTCAGGGCCGTCTCCGTCCCTTCGGGATCCTTCGTTCTTACCAGGCCTATGCGGTTGGCGATCCTATGGACGTGGGTGTCGACGCATATCGCTGGCAGATGGAAGGCGTAGGCCAGCACGCAATTGGCCGTCTTCCTGCCCACCATGGGCAGAGAGAGCAGCGAGTCGATGTCATCAGGCACCTTGCCTCCCATCTCCTCGTGGACGCGGCGGCCGATCT
>DATIXC010000003.1:0-10841 GCA_035518995.1 Methanomassiliicoccales archaeon
CACGACGAGAGCTTCTATGAGCAGCATTACTTCGATAGGGGGGACACAGGCTTCCAGGTCTTCGAAACGGGACTCGGCAAGATCAGCACGCTCATCTGCTACGACCAGTGGTTCCCGGAGGCGGCGAGGGCCGTGGCCCTAAAGGGGGCGGAGATCGTCTTCTATCCCACGGCCATCGGGACGTCCAAGGGCATCCGGCAGAGAGAGGGCAACTGGCAGCAGGCCTGGGAGGGAGTGATGCGCGGCCATGCCATCGCCAACAACATGGTGGTGTGCGGGGTGAACCGCTGCGGCCGGGAGGACCGGATGAGCTTCTGGGGCGGTTCCTTCGTTTGCGACGCCTTCGGAAGGGTGCTCGAGCGAGCTGGTAGGAGAGAGGCGGTCGTCACCTGCGAAGTGGACCTGGACCATTCGAAGGAGGTCCGAGAGGGCTGGGGGTTCTTCCATAACCGACGGCCAGAGTGCTATGGCGAGCTGACGCGGACCAGGGAATAGGTGGCGCCAATGGAGGAGATCACGCCGCGAAGGAAGGGGTTCCGCATGCCCGCCGAATGGGCTCGGCACGAGGCCACCTGGCTTTCGTGGCCCAAGAACCCCCTGACCTTCCCCGCTGAGGTGATCGAAGAGGTCGAGTCTGTCTTCGCCCAGATGATCTCGGCCCTGAGCCAAGGGGAGGAGGTGAAGGTCCTGGTCGAGGACAACGCCATGGAGGAGAGGATGCTTCGCCTGTCCACCGCGGCCGGCGCGGACATCGGCAGGATCAAGCCTATGAGGATAAGGTCCTCGGACGTCTGGATACGCGACTACGGGCCCACCTTCCTCATCAACCAAGGAACGGGGGACAGGGCCGCGGTGAAGTGGCGCTTCAACGCCTGGGGCGGCAAGTACGACGACCTTCTCTACGACGACATCACGGGCGAGGACGTGGCCAAGGCCGCAGAGGTCCAGACCTTCAGGCCGGGCATAGTCATGGAGGGGGGCTCCATCGACGTCAACGGCCAGGGGTCGCTGCTGACCACCGAGCAATGCCTCCTGAACAAGAACCGCAACCCCCAGCTCGGCAGGAGGGAGATCGAGTCCTACCTGAAGGAGTACCTGGGGGCGCCCAATGTGATATGGCTCAAGTCAGGCATCGAGGGGGACGACACCGACGGGCATGTGGACGACTTCGCTCGCTTCGTCTCGGCGGACAAGGTCGTCTGCTCCTACTCCCAGAGCCGAGCCACCTCCAACAGCGCGGTGCTCAAGGTCAACCTGGAGGTCCTCAGGGCCTCCGTCGACCAGGACGGGAGGCCGATCAAGGTGGGCAAGCTGCCCATGCCCAAGCCGCTCAGGCTGGAGGAGGAGCGGAGGTACCTACCGGCCTCGTACGCCAACTTCTACATCGGGAACGAGTGCGTGCTCCTCCCTGTGTTCAAGGACCGCAACGACAGGAAGGCCATCGGGCTCCTCGAGAACGCCTTCCCGGAGCGCCGCATCGTGCCGATCTGCGCCGCGCGTCTCGTGTACGGCTACGGGGGGATCCACTGCGTCACGCAGCAAGAGCCATTGGGCGGACCATCTTGATGCCCTCTCTTGCGACATCTCAATAAACGGCCGGGGCAATAGCTCCTCTCATGACGACGATGAGGCGCAAGGAGAAAGAGGTGTGCAGCCGCGAGGTCATGGAGAGGCTCCTGGAATCCGCCCGGATCATCAGGATAGGGCTGTGCGATGGCGCCGAACCGTACGTCGTGCCCATGCTCTTCGGCTATTCGGAGGGGAGCATCTTCCTGCACTCCGCCAGGGAGGGGCGCAAGATCGACCTCATCAAGAAGGGCGGCATGGTCTGCTTCGAGGTCGAAGAGGCGGGGGACGTCGATGAGAAGGACTCGCCATGCAAGTGGACCATGGACTACGTGAGCGTTATCGGCTGGGGCCAGGCGCGCATCCTGGAGGACAGGGACGAGATGCGAGAAGGCCTGGACGTCATCATGCGGCACTACGGCGGGAAGCCGCCCTTCGAGTACGGGGACGCGTCCATGGCCAAGATGGCCGTGATCCGGATCGACATCGCCACCATGACCTGCAAACGCTCGATGTGAGCGTGCAGGCGGAATGAATGGCGAATCCCAAGGCACAAGGTCAGCCCGATGTGCACTTAGAGCGAGCTTCGTTCTCTTGCTATGACGAACGCAAATCGGTAAATAGCCCCTGGTAAAATCCTTTCACCATCGGAAATAGGAGGCAAATCGAATGGTTGAGAAACTGTACCAACTTCAGCCCTTGCCATATGACTACAACGCCCTGGAGCCGGTCATCTCCGAGGGGCTGCTCCGGCTGCACCACGACAAGCATCATGCCGCGTACGTGAACGGCGCCAACGCCATCGTCCAGAAGCTGGAGAAGGCGCGGAAGGAGAATACGGACCTTGACCTGAAGGCCATCGCCAAGGAGTACTCGTTCCATTTCGGCGGGCTGTTCCTGCACGAGCGGTTCTGGCAGAACATGGGGCCCTCCGGCAAGGCGGGAGGGGAGCCGGGTGGCAAGATCGGGGACGTCATCAACAAGGAGTTCGGCTCGTTCAACCGCTTCAAGAAGGAGTTCACCCAGGTGGCCAACTCGGTGGAGGGCTCTGGCTGGGCGGCGATGGTCTTCTGCGGGCACATCGAGAGGCCTGAGCTGGTCCAGATCGAGAAGCACAACGTCAACGTCACGCCCCAGCAGAAGGTCCTCCTGGTGCTCGATGTTTGGGAGCACGCCTACTACCTCGACTACAAGAACGACCGCGCCAAGTTCGTCGAGAACTGGTGGAACCTGGTCAACTGGGACGTGGTGGAGAAGAGGCTGCCTTAGGCGCGGAACCAGGCCCCACTGGCCTGACCTATCATCTTTTTCTTCTTTCCCCGATGCCCGCTCAGCGAATGCTAGGTGGACAAGGCGGAGTGCGCCAGGGAGCTGGTGGAGCGAGCTAGGCGCCAACTAGTTCGTAGAGCCTGGCGGGAAGAACATTAATCGCCGCGCAGGTCAATGACCTGAGCCATGCGAGCCCTGGAGGGGAGGGGAGCGGCGCTCCCGCTGCTGGCCATTGCGCTGGTCGTCATCGTGATAGTCGCGATCGCGAGCATGGTCCTGCTCATCCCATGGAGGTCGACGAGCGTGAATGAGGCGAGGTCGGCGGACGTCACATCGGAGATGAGGGAGGTCGACGTGAGCGTCGAACAGGCCATGGGTTCGGTGGAGATCCATTTCTCCAGCGAAACTCAGGACGCGGTCACGATGACCATCCGGGGAACGGTCAAGCATAACCTTCTATCCTCGGGCAATGCGCTGGAGATCTCTTGGTCGCATGAGGTCGCGGGCGAGAGGCTGATCGTGGATGCGAAGGTGGACGCTGACGCCTATTCCAGCACATTCGGGAGCGATGATCTGGTGACCGTCATCACCATCCCCTCGCATCTATCCACCTCGGTCAACGCGACCGGGGCGGTCGGGTCCGTCGAATTCGTGGCGGGAGAAGGCATCGCCCTGCGGGGAGGTCACTTGGCCGAGTCCACGGGGTCGATCCTCGCTCAGCTCAGCGGATGCTCCTTGACCGGGGAGCTGACCCTTCAGACCTCGACTGGATCGAGCACCCTGGAATGGAGCGAGGTCACGATCCCGGGGTCCGCCCAGGTCAGGATCTCATCGAGCACCGGCGGGACGATGATGGAGGTTCAGCAGACGGTCGCGCTGGGCGGCAACCTCAGCCTCGATGCTAGCTCCAACGCCGGGAGCCTGAGCCTCGATCTGAGCATCGAGGGGGGGAACTCGGCGAGAGTGACCTCGGCCGCGAACCTAGGGGACGTTTCCATCGGCAAGAAGGTGGGCTTCACCGGAGCCACGAACGAGGACATCCAGTCCGTCAACTATCCTTCCCAGTACAATATGGACCTCGCCATGGAGGCGAACCTGGGTGGCATAAGCATGAACCTGGAGTACAAGGCCTAGGTGGCAGAGCCGCTTCCCCTACCTTCTCTTCCTCTTCCAGACAACAACGATGACGATGGCGCAGATGGCCAGGATGGCGATGAGCATCAGCAACCAAGGCCCGTAGGGGCCCTCGGGGCTGAGGGGGTTGGTGTCCACCTTGAACTTGATGGTTTGGTCAAGGCTGTTCCCCGCCTCGTCGTAGACCGTGACCTCAAGATCGTGCCAGCCATCGGACAGGCCTCCCTCGCCGAGGGCCCATGGGCTCTGGGATATCGTCGACTCCGGCCCTCCGTCCACCCTCACTTTGATCATGAGGACCTCGGAGTCGTTGTCCTGGGCATCGAATCGCAGGGACACGTCCTTGGTGGTGAAAGGCTTCCCCGTGCCATTGAGCTTGAGCGCCGGACGGTCCGTGTCGATCTTGAAGGCCGTATGGCGCACGGGCTCCAAGTTCCCGGCGCGGTCCTTGCTGCGATAGTCCAGGACGTGCAGGCCCGGGGCGTCCACCGAGGCCTTGCCCTCATAGGTGGACCAAGCGCCCCCGTCCAAGCTCCACGTCGTCTCCTGGGAGCCGCTGATGGCATCCTGCGAGGAGATGGTGAGGTTGACGGCGCTGACGTACCAGCCGTTCAGCCCGCTCGCCCCCTCGAACTCCAAAGAAGTCTCGGGCGGCGACATGTCTATCTCGATGGTTAGATTGGATACGCTCCCTTCGTTCCCAGCGAGGTCGGAGGAGAAGCAGCTCAGCTTGTGGACACCCTCCGTGGGGAGCGCGATGGGGCCGGTGTAGTTCATCCAAATCCCTCCGTCCACTTGGTAGAAGGTAGCGCGGACGCCGGAGATGTCGTCGGCAGGGGCGAGGCCCACCGACACCTCGGAGACGTACCACCCGCTCGGCATCAGGGACCCTTGGGCTTCGATCCGTGTCTGGGGGGCGATGACGTCCACCCAAACATCTGCCGAGCTGATCCCCTCCTGATTCCCGGCGTGGTCGACGGAGTAGTACTCCAACGAATGCTGGCCTTGTCCGACCTCGATCGGCCCCATAGATTCCTGCCATTTGGAGCCGTCGAGCCTGTAATATGTGTTGGACACCCCGCTCATGGGATCAGCGGCAGTGATGTCAGCGATGACCCTGGAGATGTACCAGCCGTCACGTCCCTCCGTTCCTTGGATGCTCAGTAGGCTGGAGGGAGCGCTCAGCTCCACCATCAGTTGCCTGGAGCTGATGGCCTCGACGTTCCCAGCAATGTCGATCGCATGGTAGCGTATCTCATAGATGCCCTCGACATCGATGGTTATCGAGCCTGTGTATGGCAGCCATTCCCCTCCGGAGATGGAATAGAAAATCGATTCCACTCCACTGGGGGCATCCATCGCCGCAATATCGATGCTCACATTGGAGACGAACCATCCCTCGCTGCCTTGAGTGCCGTTGAAGGCGATGGACGAGGAAGGAGGCGCGGTGTCAATCCAGACCTGACGCGATATCGTTGGCCCGACGTTCCCCGCCTTGTCCACGGCGTAGGATTCGATTACATGCGCTCCCTCCGCATTAATCGTAAGGTTGCCGGTAAGGGTCGACCAATCACCAGAGTCCATCCGATAGTGGTACGAATCTATCCCGCTGCCTTGGTCAGAGCCGTTCGGGATCAGCACGACCTCGGAAAGGAACCATCCGTTGCCGCCCGCAATCCCGCTCAGATCCAGTCCGCATGAAGGCGCAGAGTCGTCCACCTGGAGAATCAGCTCCGTGGCTTCCTGGACGTTGCCGGCGACATCCTCCGATCTGAAGAGCAGGCTGTGCGACCCGGGGGAAGATATCGTGAGGGGCGAGGTGTAGTTCTGCCATTGGCCGGCGTCCAGAGCGTATTGGATTAGATGCACGCCGCTGATCGCATCGCTCGCATTCAGCTCCACCTCGATCGAGCTGACGTACCAACCATCGTTCCCTGGGGTACCGTTGACCGAGGCGCTGCATTCGGGCGGCGTCGAATCGATGCCGAAGCCGATGACCTGGATCGCCTCGGCATTGCCCGCCCAATCCGTCGAGTTGAATTCCAGCTGGTGCATGCCTACGCTGCTGACATCAATAGGGGCCTGGTACTCGAGCCAGCCTGCGCCATCTAGATTGTAATACTGCGCCTCGGTCCCGCTCAGCGAGTCATTGGCGAGGAGGGTGACCTCCACCGGGCCGAGGTACCAACCAGAGCTGCCCTCGACGCCTTGGAACGTAGCGGAGCTGATCGGCGCGCTACCGTCCAAAGAGATGAAAATGTGCCTCGCCGATTCGGAGTTGCCGGCGATGTCCGTGGAGAAGAAGTCGAGCTGATGCCTCCCGTCCGACTGGATGGTCACAGCAGATTGGTATCGTATCCAAGCGCCACCATCCAATCTGTAGAAAATAGACTGCAGGCCGCTGAAGCCATCTGAGCCAGTGAAGGTTACCGTCACGGCGCTAACGTACCAGCCGGCACCTCCCTGAGGCCCGGAGGCGCTTACGGTCGTGGTCGGTGCTGCTAAGTCTATCGACACGCTGACCTCTTTTGGTGCTTCGGAGTTGCCCGAGTTGTCTGTCGAGAAGTAATCTACCGCGTTTGTGCCTTGGCTGTCGACCGTGAACGGGGCGGAGTACGTAGTCCAGGCTCCACCGTTCAGCCTATAGCTAGTCGATCCCACGCCCGATCCCGAATCCACCGCGGACAAGGTCACTGTCACGGAGGAGCGGTACCATCCGCCCGAGCCCAGGGTCCCGGCAAAGCTCGACGAGGTCTCAGGGGGGGACGTGTCCGGTGGGGTGACGTTGATCAGCAAGGCATCCGAGGGTATGCGCACGGCGTGCATGCCGTCGATGCGCAGCCAATCGCCAAGCGTCCTTCCCGTGCTGCGGCTCTCGTTTATCTGGACGGAGGTGAGGGCGGCGATGTCGTTCCCGTCGCCCCAGACCGGTGCCCCCACGGCGTCGTCGGTGGCCGAGGCTACGTGCCCGGCCGAGCTCTCGTTCCTGAAGGCGAAGATCAGGTAATAGTCCCCTGGCACGCTGGGGAGAGTGAAGGTGACGCTCGCCGTCGCGTCCGAGCTGCCCGTGGCCAGGTCAGGCGCGGCCTCAAAGAATGACGCTGCGGGCGAGCCCCAGTTGCTCGTGCCTATCAGAGGGACCTGCTCGGAGGCCTTCCAGGTGACATCCGCATGGAAGGAGATCGTTCCGCTAAGCGTGGAGCCGACCACGGCGCTGATTCTCTTACCAGCGATGGAAGCGAAATCCCCGGTCCCGGACACAATGGCCAAGGACGAGTTCTTGCCATAGTCCAAGGCACCGCTCTCGTAGGTGAAGGTCAGGGAATAGGTGGAGAATTGGCCAGGGTCAGGTTGCACCCTGAGGTAGTAATAGCCGCTCGATGGCGCCAGGACCTCCACCTCCTCGCTGCTTCCGGAGGTGGCGGAAATATCAATCGATGTCGTGGCATCCGGGCCGTAGAGGTAGAGGTCGAGGTCGCCTTGCGAAGCGTTCAAGTCCATGCGCGCGGTCAGCTTGTCGTCGACCTCGACGTTGAGGCGATACCAATCATCGTCCAGGCCCACCAGGCCGTTGTAGGTGCCGGTGGGGGCGAGCGTGGAGGCCTTTGACGCGTTGTCGTTCTCCTCGTAGGAATCGTCATGCGGGATCATCACGACCCTGTCCAACCACCCCATGTCCTTGTTCCCGCTGTTCGTGGAATCGCGGGAGTAGTTCCATGCCAGCAGGTGCGAGCCCGAGGAAAGGTTGAATGTCACCTTCTGCCAATCGACCTGACCGCTCACGCTTGATTTCATCGAGCCATCGACGTAGAAGCGCAGGAGGTCATTGCTGGCCTCAGAGCTTACTTTCCAATAGAAGGAGACCCCCGAAACCCCGCTGACCGTGGTTTGCAATGAGGAATAGGCGGAATCGCTGACGTCCCCGCTCTGCATGGAGTCGCCACCGAAGTAGGACTGGTGGTTGACGCCGACCCATTTGGCCTGGCCAGAGGAGGAGAAGCTCGGCCCGTCCGCATCCAGCGCCTGGTTGGGGGAGATGGGGGCGTACTTGGCGAAGCTCACGGTGGCGTACCCCGGCATTATCTTCGGGATGTCGGGGCTCTGGGCGGAGGCGGTGGAGGCCTTGCCCGGGACGTAAGTGGAATCGTAGGTCTCGATCCGGAATGAGGAGAGCGTGCCCGCGCCGCCGTTGCGCATCTCCAACCAAATGTTGGTTGTCCCGGAGTCGAAGTACGGCTTGAACTCTGAGATGTCCAGGCACATGAAGGTCGACACGTTCATGTCCGTGTCGGGGTCATAGCTGGCGGTCCTCGAGTACAAGGGCGAGGAATGGCTGCCTATGCCGAGCTGGATATAGCCCGTTCTTGAGGGCGCCGAATTGAAGTGCCAGACCGCCAGCATGGCTGGCGAATAGTCGGGCTTGTCCGTCACGGTGGTCAACCAAAGGTTGGTGCTGTTGGCGATCTCCTTGACCGCGTCATAGGTCAGCCAATAGTACCCGCCGGAGCCGAAGCCTGTGCCCCAGGAGTTCACCACCTTGAACGCTCCATGCTCCGCGCCGACGCTGACGTTGTCGTCGTATCCGACGAAGGTGTTGGCGTGGTTGTAGGTGCTCGATTGGTATTCGGCCGCGGTCAGGATGCTGTCGCCC
The DNA here is from genome assembly GCA_035518995.1 of Methanomassiliicoccales archaeon. Taxonomy (GTDB): domain Archaea; phylum Thermoplasmatota; class Thermoplasmata; order Methanomassiliicoccales; family UBA472; genus JAJRAN01. The sequence continues at coordinate 8,621 of DATIXC010000003.1, forward strand.
AGATGCCCTGAATACTGGTATGCGTCCAGGGTGAACGACACCGGGGTGTTGGAAGAGACCCAGGTCTTGATTTCATTGATCGCAGCGTTGCCGTTGATGAAGTAATCCGTGGTGTAGGATGCGGCGCGATGAAGGGGCGCTTCCCTGTACGCGGCCGGGCCTCCCCAGCTGAGGGGGTCGCCGTCGTTGTAGGGCATCGTCGCCAAAGACGGGACGCCCCAGTCCATGATCACCTGGAAGTTGTCCGACATCCAAGAGCCATGGTCACCACCGCTGTTCACTCGATTGTATGTCCAGGCAGGGCTCATCAAGTGCGATGCGTTGGTCCCTGCCTTGGCGTCGGTCCAATCGTTGTCCTTCGCCTCCAGGTAACCATAGCAATAATACGTAGCCGCCCAGGCCGCGCATGATCCCTGCCCCCCTTGGTTCCCCACCTTGGGGAAGTAGGATTGGCTGGAGAGGTTATAGGACATCGGCAGGGAGGGAGGGGCTTGATCCTCGTCGAACACCCTCTGATGGCCGACCATGTTCTGCCACTCCTCCTCGGTCGGCGGCGCCAGCCCCGTTCCGTGGCCATCGACCAGAACGTTGTAGTCGACGCCGGGCTGCCTAACTCCGATCTTCTCGCGGAGGAGGAGCATCTCCTGCTCTGTCATAAGGTGGTATCTTGAACCGTCTGAAGTCTGGGGGACGATATTCTGAACGTCATTCCCCGAGCCTGCGCCGCTTGTGGGAGAAGCATCGACTGGCAATGCAACAAGCATCGTAGTCAGGAGCATCGTGCCGATCAACGCGTAGGCGAGGCAGCGGGAAATCCTCGAAGGACTGGACATTTTCTCAGGCTATCTGGAACTGAGGGGGGACGATGGTTATGTTATTTTCGAGTCAATTATCGAACGAGGTGGCCGGCATCAAGCCTGATGGCTTTTTTTGAACATAGCGCATCTGGAAATCGAAAGAATATCGGAAACCGAGATATTATTATATCATCTGGGTCGCAGAATCTTTTCCTAAGGTGGGGGTTGATCAGTTGTCGAAAGCGAGCAAGGAATTCCGTAAAGAAGCAAAGGAACACGGGATGAGCTTCAGCAAGCAGATGCACGGCTACGCCTATATGAAGTGGACGCCGCAGTACATCAAGTGGGTCCGCAACCACACATTCGTGAACGCGAGCGAGGCGACGCGCAAGAAATGGGAGGAGCACTACCACGCCAAGGTGCTCCCTCTAGGCCTGGCGGAGAGCATCATCACCCTGAACAAGGACATCCCGCTGCAGGACCTGGAGCAGATAATACCCTACACCATGGCGAGGGACCTGGTGCTCAAGGCTCCGACCGATGTCGTGCTATACGAGTGCGGATGCAGGGAGGCGAGCGGACACCTCTGTGACTCGCCGTCGCGAGTCTGCATGGTCATCGGCAAGCCCTTCACCGATTCCTGTTTGGACATGCACCCGGACCGAAGCCATCGCGCCACCATGGAGGAAGCCCTGAAGGTCCTCAAGGACGAGGAGGACAGGGGGCACATCCATACCGCCTGGTTCAAGGACGCCTGCATCGACCGATTCTACGCCATCTGCAACTGCTGCAAGTGCTGCTGCGTCGGTCTCAGGGCCATGCAGGTAAACGGACTCAGGACCCTCGCCCCGTCCGGCTACTCCATGCAGCGGGACGAGAGCAAGTGCAAGAACTGCGGCAAGTGCGCCGAGGCCTGCATGTTCGGGGCCATAACCTTCCAGGACAAGAAGCTCGGGTTCCAATACGAGAAATGCATGGGCTGCGGGGTCTGTGCCAGCCAATGCCCTAGGGACGCGATAGCCCTGACGCTGGATCCGAAGAAGGGCATCCCCATGGACGTCAAGCTGATCGCGGAGCGCCCTGAAAAGGCGAAGGTCGAGTCCTGAAGCACATCCGTCAATAGCCGGCCAGGGGACCGTCCGAGAACTCGGACCAGAGCATCTGATGGCACTTGGGGCAATAGAAGCGCTTCTTGCGGACGTAGGCGAAGAATATCATGGCCGCCATGTCGATGATGGTGCGCTCCCTCTCCTCGACCACCATCTCCTCCTTCTTGCCTTCCCAGCCGCACCTGTCGCACTTCATCCAATGAGTAATGACCAAGGCAGGATTAACTCTTGCCGGGACTAGTCACCCGTGCCTCTGAAAGCGGCCCCAGCGGTCCTCCATGTCCTTGTCCTTGAGCGTCCTCATGAGGTATTGCG
>DATIXC010000004.1:0-3364 GCA_035518995.1 Methanomassiliicoccales archaeon
ACGGACATAGGTGTGGACGGCGCCAACTACAAGGCACTGGAGTTCGATGGCAAGGGCATCGCCAACGTTCCCGTGGCGGACCGCCTGAGCGTGAGCAACATGGCCATCGAGGCGGGCGGTAAGGCCGGAATATTCCCGGCGGACGCGGCCTGCCTGCAATTCGCTAAAAGCGTGGCCAAGGGGAGCTTCGAGGCGGTGGCGCCCGACGAGGACGCCCATTATGTCCGCGAGCTCGAGTACGACCTCACCCAGCTGGAGCCGATGGTGGCCCTGCCCCACCTCCCCGAGAACGGAAAGCCGGTCTCGGAGGTGGACGTGGAGATCGAGCAGGCCTTCCTAGGCTCGTGCACCAACGGTCGGATAGAGGACCTGAGGGTGGCGGCGGAGATAATGAGGGGCAGGCACGTGGCGCCCAACGTGCGCATGATCGTGGTGCCTGCCAGCACTCGCATCTATCAGCAGGCCATCAAGGAGGGCCTGGTCGAGGAGTTCCTGAGGGCGGGGGCCTTCGTTTCCGGGCCCACTTGTGCCGCCTGCCTGGGAGGCCACATGGGCGTCCTGGCCAAGGGCGAGAGGTGCGTCTCCACGACGAACCGCAACTTCATCGGCCGCATGGGGCACAAGGACTCCGAGGTCTACCTCGCCTCGCCAGCGGTCGTGGCCGCGAGCGCCATCGCAGGCAAGATCGTCGCCCCCGTTACCATGGAGGGATGAGCCGTGAAGGACACGCTTAGAGGCAAGGTCTGGCGCTTCGGCGACCACGTCGACACCGACCAGATCATACCCGCAGAGAGGCTGCTGTCCGAGTTCAACGACCGCCTGGGCGAGTTCGCCTTCGAGAAGGTGCGGCCGGGCATGGCCGCCAAGGTGGCCAAAGGCGACATTCTCGTGGCGGGGCGTAACTTCGGCTGCGGCTCCAGCAGGGAGCACGCGCCTCGGGCGCTACTGCAGGCGGGGTTCAATTGCGTGGTGGCGGAGAGCTACGCGCGAATATTCTATAGGAACAGCATCAATGTCGGGCTGATTCCCATCGAGTGCAAGATACAGGCTGACGAAGGGGACGAGCTCGTCATCGACCTCAAGAACGGTAGGATCCGGAACGAGACGAAGGGCAAGGAATGGACGTTCGCTCCCTTCCCGGAATTCGTCAAGGAGCTCATGGACAAAGGCGGACTGATGGCTAAGATCAAGGAGGCCAAGAGATGTACAAAGTAGCGGTGTTGCCCGGGGACGGGATCGGCCCGGAAGTCGTGAACGAGGGAATGAAGGTCCTTAGGGCGCTCCAGGCGCAGCACGGCCTGAAGTTCGATTTCCAGGAGTTTGAGATCAACGCGGAGAGGTATTTGAAGACGGGGAAGCTGCTCGAGGACGAGGACATCGAGCAGCTGAGGGCGTTCGACGCCATCTACCTCGGCGCCATCGGCGACGACCGCGTCCCGCCAGGGATCCTGGAGAAGGGCATCCTGCTGCGGGCTAGGTTCGCCTTCGACGAATACATCAACCACCGTCCGGCCCAGCTTTGGAAGCCCTTCGGCCGCCTGAAGCGCGAGGTGGACTTCAAGATCGACGTCTACCGGGAGAACACCGAGGACTTCTACATCGGGGCGGGCGGGGTGATAAAGGAGGGCGCTTGCGAGCTGACCCTGGACATCGAGCGCGAGCTCTACGACCTCAGCATCGACATCGAGGCTAACGCCTCCAACACCGATGACTACGCCTTCGAGATAGGGATCATGTCCAGGAAGAACATCGAGAGGTTCGCCGACTACGTCATCGAACAGACCAAGATGGCCGGGGAGAGGCGCATCACCGTGGTGGACAAGGCCAACGTCCTGTCCAACATCTACCACATGTGGCGTGAGGTCTGGGACGAGAAGGGCAAGCAGGCGGGCATCGAGATCCAGTACATGCTGGTCGATGCCATGTCCATGGCGCTGGTGAAGAACCCGGACAAGTTCCGCATCGTGGCCACCCCCAACATGTTCGGGGACATACTCACCGACCTGCTGGCCGAGGTAACGGGAGGGCTCGGGCTGGCGCCCGGTGGCAACATCAACCCCAAGGGCCTGAGCATGTACGAGCCGGTTCATGGCAGCGCCCCGAAGTACAAAGGGATGAACACCATCAATCCCACCGCCACCATACTGGCCGCCAAGATGCTCGTGGACAACATGGGGAGGAGGGAACTGGGATCGAAGGTGGAGGACGCGGTGAGGCGGACCTTCGACAAGGGAGTTTATACCAGAGACCTCGGAGGCACCGCGAAGACCAGCGAGTTCGGCGATGCTGTGGTCGCCGAGCTTCGAAAGATGTGAAACCTTTTACTGCTGATTTTTTCTCTCATTTGCAGAGCGAATCAGCCCCGCCGGTCGCCATGGCCGGGACGCCTTCATTCGGCCAGCCCAGGCTTCGATACCTGCCCGGTCCTTCTCGCCATGAACCTCTTGAGCGCTGCGCCAAAAAGCATGGACGTGACCGTGGCAACCACCACCAAGGCAAGCAGGTAGGGGGTTATCTGCCCGGTTTCGGCGACTATCGTCACCAGAAGGATGGCGGACAAGGGCGCCCCCAATAGGAGCGAAATCATGGCTGCTTCGAGGCAGAGGACAGCAATGATCAAAGGCACGCTAGGGAAGGCCATGTTCAGGGCGAGGCCTATCATGGTGCATCCGAAGAGTACCGGGAAGATGGGACCGCCGAGATAGCCGCTCTTGAACGAGAGGGCCAGCAACACCAGCTTCAGAACGCCGAAGAGCAGCAGCATGGCGACGCCGTACTTCGCCGGGTCGCTCAGGACGTCATGTATCTGGTCCTCCCCAGAGAACATGAGCTCGGGCAGGAAGTAAGCGACGGCGGCGATGACCAGGCTTGCAAGGAAGATGCGCAGCACCACCCTCTCGTCAAAGTGGGCCATGATCTTCCCGAAGTACTTGAAGCAGCTGCCCAAGAAAAGCGCGAGTAGGCACCCAAGGACACCAAGCATGAAGGCCTCAACGATGTAAATGAGCTCCTTACCCTCGAGCGCGGGCATTGGCACCTGGCCAAGGAAGGCCGTAAATCCAAGGCCAGTGTAGATCAGGAAACCTATCACCCCCGCCATCAGGGTCCAGGCCATCATCTGCAAGGCGTTCTTATGGTTCGGGACGAGCTCGACCGCGAACACGGATGTGAATAGCGGCTGCCCGATAATCCCGTTGTAGGCGGAGGCCAAAGCGGCCACGCTCAAAGCCAGGCTCTCTTCCTTGCTCTTGATCTTGAATAGTTTCTGGAACCAGCTTGCTATCTCTCTGATGAGCGCTCCCAAAGCCCCCTCCGGTCCGATGCTCGCCCCCGATATCAAAGACAAGTAGGCGGACGCAAGCGA
>DATIXC010000005.1:0-2880 GCA_035518995.1 Methanomassiliicoccales archaeon
GTCCAACCAGAAGACGGTATTCACCGAGCGGCACCTGCGATTCCTAGAGCCGCTGGCGGGGAGCGCGGCTGCGGCCATCTCCTTGTCGAGGATGCACCACGAGGCGCTGGTCAGGCTCGACCGCCGGGAGCAGGCGGAGCATCAGCGTGGGCTGATGAAATCGATGCTGGACTCGTGCGAGCATGGGATGATGGTCTGGAGGCTGGCGTACGAGACCGAGGACTTCCTCCCCGTCCTCTGGAACCCGGCGGCCGTCCGGCTGCTGTTCGGCAGGGAGGGCGAGGCATTCACCAACCTCAAGGACTGCTCGAGGTCGCTGAACCTCGACCTCAACGGGCTGGCGATCGAGGCCAACCGCACCCTCAACAAGGTTGAGGTGCTGGCGGTCCGGGAGGGGACGCCCGAGCACCAGCTGATAGAGATCTCCTTGGTCCCCTTGGACGTCGAGCACGTCGGCCTGAGGATCGTTCCAAAGTAGCTACTTGTTGATTTCCTTCAGGACGCGCAAGCCCTCCTCGATGTGCTTCTTGGGCTGCAACTGAGAGGAGAAGACCATGCGGATAATGCCTTGCTTGTCGATGAGGAACGTCACCCTGCCCGCCGTATGGGCCAGGCCCCAAGCCCCGTACATGTCCCTGACCTTGTTGTCCGTATCCGCCAGCAGCTTGAACGGGAGATCGTGCTCCGTGGCGAACTCCTTGTGCGTCTTGACATCGTCGGAGCTGACCCCGATCACCTCGGCGCCATTGGCCTGGAACTGCTCGTGCATGTCCCGGAACTCCCTGGCCTCCATGGTGCATCCCGACGTGAAGTCCTTGGGGTAGAAGTAGAGGACCAGAGCCTTCTTGCCGATGATCGTAGCGACGTCGACGATGTTCGCATCCTGGTCCGGAAGAGCGAAAGTGGGAGCCTTGTCCCCGACCTGAAGCATCTTGCTCATGCCTTCACCTTGCATATCGAGAGGCGAGCAGCCCTCTCATAACCGTTGCGCCATGAACTATTATACAAAAGGAGGCTCCTCCTCCGACATATGAGCTGCTACCTCAGGCACCTCCAAGCAGAGCTCGAGCAGGCCGGGATCAAACTTGACAAGGAGAACCGGAAGAAGGTCGACCAGGCCGTTCACAAGGTCGTCGGTGTCGGCTACAAGGACTGCCCTAAGACCTGGAGGGAGACGAAAAAGCGCATGTCCGAGGACAAGAGGGCCTTCCTGGCAGAGGTGAAGGAGGAAATCGAGGGCGCCTAATGCCTATTCATCTACGGCGCGCTTGTAGGCCGCCGCGTCCATCAGGCCCTCTATCTCGCCAGGATCGGTCATCTTGAGGATGGCCAGCCAACCCTTCTCATAAGGGCTCTCGTTGATCCATTGAGGGGAGTCCTCCACCGGTTTGTTGACCTCGACCACCTCGCCGGACACCGGGGAGTAGATGTCGGAGACGGTCTTCACGCTCTCCACCACGCCGAGGGGCTCGCCCTTCTTCACCTTCTTCCCCACCTTGGGCAGCTCGACATAGACGATCTCGGTCAGCTCACGTTGGGCATGGTCGGTGATCCCGACGCGGGCATTGCCGCCCTCGGCCTTCACCCATTCATGCTCCTTGGTGTAGTGCAAACCATCTGGAACCTGGCTCATTCTGACCCCATCTCGTAATCGATGTACCAGACATATAGGTTTCGTGCGTTGGCTGGTAAACCCATCGAGCATGGGTCAGTTCTTGAAAAATGATCTCGAGGAAGATTGACCCATCATCGTGAACGTTATATTGATGGTCTTTTCATGGGATTCAACAATAAGCAGCAGGTAGGGAGAGCAAAATGACTTTGGGGGATTTCAAATTGAAAAGGAGTCACATCATAAGCGTAGCACATGGCTCGGACCTTTTGCGATTCATAACCGAACTTGCCGAGAAAGAGAAAATCACGAACGCCGTCTTTTTCGGGATCGGAGCTCTCAAGTGCGCTACGTTGGGCGCCTATGATCAGCAGAGGCATGAATACCTTGAGATAGCGATCGAAACGCCTCATGAGATAGCCAGTTGCACCGGCAACATCTCCCTGAAAGACGGAAAGCCTTTTGTCCACGCCCATGCGGTCCTTTCGGATGAGAAAGGAAGCGTAAAAGCAGGGCACCTGTTCGGAGGGGTTGTCTTTGCTGCTGAGCTCCTCATACAAGAATTTGACGGGCCTAGGCTTGAGCGGAAGTTCGATGAATTAACCGGTCTTTCGTTGTGGGAAGCAACGAAGAACTGAGATTGGGCGTCAAGCAAGGCTCGATTATTTTCTTGTCTCGATAAGATTGTAAACCCCAATCGAAGAGTTCGCATCATACCACCATCAATACTCTTTGGTTCCTCGCATCTTAAAAAGATACATCTGACTTGACCGACTTGCACCAATCTTATCAGCTAGATGATAACCCTTGGTGCGATAAGCGAGGGAGATGAACGTAAAAGAAAGCCTGCAGTGCCAGGCCAATTCCGATCGCGGCCATCGCCATCTCGCTTCTCGATTGGTTCATCTCAATGCCATATTCTGATGCAGGATACGATTGCAGCAGCCTGGGAAGTATTATTTTGTTGCTTAGAAATGTGATGGATATTTGGTTACTTGGAAATCCCTTCTGAGTTCGTTGTCGACCTGGTATAACAATTTATCTTTGATATTTTTAGCATTTTGATATGCTTTCTTGGACCATTGGGCGCGCTATGAAGCTTGGGCTAGGAAATGATTTATATGGATATGGGGGTTGAATCCTCGCTCCATGAGAATCGTCGTGAGGGGCATTGTCCAGGGCGTGGGGTTCCGACCCACCGTTCATAGGGTAGCGACCGCCATGGGCCTGAACGGCTACGTCCAGAACAACGGCTCGAACGTGGCGAT
>DATIXC010000006.1:0-3243 GCA_035518995.1 Methanomassiliicoccales archaeon
CCCCTGCCTGGCAGACACAGAAGAGGTCCTCGACCCTGATGTTCTTGATGGCGTCCATCCTGGTCATGTCCAGGACGATGCCGCCCTCCAGAGGGACAGCGCTCCCGCAGAGCCCCGTCCCCCCGCCCCGGGCCAGCACTGGGATGTGGCGTGCGTTGGCCAATGCGACTATGCGAGAGACCTGTTCAGTGCTTGCTGGCTGGACGACCATCTCCGGCGAGCGGTGATGGATCGAGGCATCGAATCCATAGGTGTACAGATCGGCAACCTTGGTCGAGCACCTCCCTTCGCCAACGATGCCCTTGACCGCCTCGATGTCGCTCTGCTCCAATGGGATCGCCTTAGAAATCGAGCTTTGACTAATAAACTTCTCTCAGAGGGACCGGAGCCGATCGGGCGAGTATGCGTCCTGGCCTTATGAAAAGATTTTATATCGGGCTTCAGTTTCACGACGGTGAACAAACAGCAAGTCGCCATGCTGGCCATCATAGGCGGCTCCCTGATCTTCTCTCTCAAGCTCTTGGCCTTCCTGGTGACCAACTCGGTCGCGCTGCTTTCCGACGCGCTCGAGTCCATAATCAACATCGTCGCCTCGATCATGATGCTGCTGTCCATAAGGATTGCCGCGATCCCCGAGGATCAGAACCACAGGTACGGCCACCAGAAGGCAGAGAACATCTCGGCCTACACCGAAGGGTTCCTCATCCTCATCGCCGCGTTCCTGATCATCGGGACCAGCATCAGCAGGCTCTTCAGCCCCATCGTGCTCTCCGACATCGACCTCGGTCTGGCCATCTCCCTCACGGCGACGGGCATCAACGCGATGCTCTCCTACGTACTCCTCAAGGAGGCGAGGCTTACCGGCTCGATAGCCATGGAGGGCGATTCGAAGCACCTCCTGTCCGACGTGCTCTCCTCGATAGGCGTGGTCATCGGACTATTCATCGCCAGCATCACGGGATACTACGTCCTGGACCCGTTGCTGGCGCTCATCGTGGCGGCCATCATCATAAGGATGGGCATAGGCATCGTCCGCAAGGCATCGACCGACCTCATGGACCAGAGCTGCCCCGAGGTGGAGAAGAGGATCGTGGCGATAATGGACGGGATGGATGGCTACATCGAGTACCATGACATCAAGACTAGGAAGAACGGCAATAACTATTACGCCGAGTTCCACCTCTGCGTCAAGGGCGAGACGACCGTCAGGGATTCGCACGAGCTGACGGACGGCATCGAGGCGGACCTTAGGAAGGACTTCCCCAACATCGCCGTGAACATCCACGTCGAGTCCGAGGAGCAGTGCTGCAGGAACGCCAAGAGACCGGGGGCTTGACGCTCGCCCAGACTATCTTGAGAGCTCTGCTTTCCGTTCCAGCCACTCCTGCTTCAGGATGGACATGACCGCATCGTCCCTGAACTTGCCCGCCTGGAGGCGGTGGTGACGGAAAACGCCCTCCGTCCTGAGCCCACACTTCTCGTAGCATCTCTGCGCTCGCAGGTTCTCCATGTCGCAGTAGAGCCAGACCCGTTCCAGGTTCAGCTCGTCGAACATGTATCCTAGGAGCAATGTGATGGCCTCGGTCCCATAGCCCATGGACCAGCACTCCTTCTCCCCGATGATTATCCCTATGTCCGCGTTGCGGTTGGCCCAATCGACATGGATTATGCCCACGTTGCCGACCAGCCTCCCTTCCAAGGTCTCGATGGAGAAGACCTTCATGTCCTTGCCGATGAGCGAGTCGTACCAGGCCTCTTCCTCCTCCATGCCCATCGGAGGGGTGCGGAGCAGGTACCTCGTGGTCTCTGGGTCGTTGAACCACTTGACGAACATGGGGATGTCCGCCCGCTGGGGGGCCCTCAGCCTGACCAGGTTCCCCGCCAGCATCTAACCCGACCTCCATTCCGACTCCAGGATGCTCATGCGGTAGGCGTCCTGCCATCGGCCCTTGTGATAGTGATCGTGCCTGGACTTGCCCTCTTCCACGAAACCGCATCTCCTATAGAGCCGGACGGCCCTCTCGTTGTAATCGGCCACCCTAAGCCAGATGCGATGAAGCCCTCGGGAATCGAACCCATAGCCGAGCACCAGGTGCATCGCTTCCTCGCCCAGGCCCTTCCCCCAGTCCTTTACCTCGCCGATGATGATTCTAATCTCGGCAGAGGCGTTCCTATCGTCCATGTTGGTAAGGCCCGTGAGACCGATCGGCTCCAGGTCCTCGAGATTGACTATGATGAACCATGAGGCGTTGACATCGCGCAGCATCCTCTCCACGATGGCCTTCTCTTCCTCCAGGGACACGCAGAACGAGATGTGCTCCGCGCCCAAATCCTCCAATACCCTCTGGTCGTTGAACCACTTGAGCAAAGGGAATACGTCCTGGGTCTCCAAAGGCCTAAGCCCGACACGCTCTCCTCGCAGCATCGATTTCGCATGGCATATCGGCCCATAAATCCTTATGCAAGGCCGCAGGTCCTCGACCCCTCGAGCCTGGGCCCTCATAAAACGTATAAAGAAGAAGGGCATTCGCCCACACCATGGACCTCAAGATCGTCCTCCTCGGTCCCCCTGGCTCGGGGAAAGGCACCCAGACCGAGAAGCTTTGCTCTGACCTCAAGCTCACCAAGATCTCCACTGGAGAGCTGCTCCGCGAGGCGGTCCGCAACAACACCCCCTTAGGAGCGAAGGCCAAGGGCTTCATGGACACCGGCAAGCTCGTCCCGAACGACCTCGTGGTCGACCTGGTGAAGGAGAAGATGAAGACACTGAAGGGGGGCGTGATCCTCGATGGCTTCCCCCGCAGCCTGGAGCAGGCCCAGCTCCTGGATAAGTTCGCCAGGATAGATTTGGTGATCGACATCGTGGTCAACGAGGAGAGACTCATCAAGCGCTTGACGATGCGCCGCACCTGCAAGAACTGCTCCAGCGTCTACCACCTGGAATTCAACCCGCCCCAGAAGGAAGACGAGTGCGACAAGTGCAAGGGGCCTCTCTTCCAAAGGTCCGACGACACCGAGAAGACGGTGCGCGAGAGGCTCAAGGTGTACAAGGAGTCTACCCTTCCTCTCACCAAGTACTACAAGGACAAGGGAATCCTTAGGCAGGTGGACGGCGAAGGCAGCATCTCGGAAGTGTACCAGAGGATATTGAAGGTCATCAAGTCCAAGTAGGTTCATGGCTTGGGGTCCTTCCCAATGACCCTAAAAAAAAGAATCCCCTGGCAAATCACCTCGGGAAAAGAG
>DATIXC010000007.1:0-6822 GCA_035518995.1 Methanomassiliicoccales archaeon
GGGAACGCCACCAGGAACTCCAGCTCGGCCGAGTCCCTCAATTTATCGAGCAGCCCGGGCTTTTCCTCGCAGGCCACCTCCAGAGGCAGCACGCGGTCCGGTCCGATGATGACCCGACCTCCTTCCACGTCCAGGCGCGAATCCCCTCCAAGGCCAGCGGTCCAGATGTCGATGGCCCTGACCCTGGTCCTCCATTGACCGACGATCGCACCCCCCTTCCCTAGCCGCGGGAAACCCTGGTCAAGGTAGGCGATGTCGGTGCTCGTCCCCCCTATGTCCACCACCACGCAGCGGTCGTTCTTGGAAAGCACCATGCCGCCCATTAGGCTGGCAGCCGGGCCAGAGAGTATGGTCTCCACCGGGCGCTCCCTGGCCTTCGTCAGGTTCATCAAGGTTCCGTCCCCACGGAGGACCATTATCGGGGCGCTTATCCCTCTTGCGGAGATCGACTTCTCCACCCCGCCCAGGAACTCGTCGATGATGGGCAGGAGGCGAGCGTTGAGGACCGCGGTGACGGTCCTCTCAAGAATGCCCAGCTCTGCCGTGAGCTCGTGGCCTGTGACCACTGGCAGCCCCGTCCTCTCCTTTATGATGCGTCGTACGGTCTCCTCGTGCGCGGGATTGACCACGCTGAAGAAGGAGGACACCACCATCGCGTCCATCTCCTTGCCCGCCTCGTCCACCGCCGCCGTCGACTCAGCCTCGTCGAGAGGGGCCAAGGGACGGCCGCGCATGTCGTGGCCTCCGGCAATGAATTTCATCCGAGACGCGCCAAGATGCCAGTCCGGCTCCGCCCTCCAGCCGATGCCGATCAGGCCGACGGAGCCTCCTTTGCCCTGCAGCAACGAATTGGTGGCGAGGGTGGTGGAGAGGCCGACCAATCGTATCTCGGAAGGCTCAAGCCCCTCCCCAGAGGTCGCCCCTTCCACCGCCTGCATCAGCCCTAGGGCGAGGTCTTGGTACGTGGTAGGCGCCTTGGCTTTGGCCACGACCACCTTGCTATCCAGGTCCACGATCGCGGCATCGGTATAGGTGCCACCGGTGTCGATTCCCAGCGCCAGTCTCCTTCCTTCCATAGCGAGCTCTCCACCGAGCACTTCGAATGGCCCGGAAGCTCTGCGCCACTAATTAACCAAGCGGTTCGGAGAATAGGAGAAGGGCGAATCAATGCTTCAGGAGCTGGTGAACGTCGCTCACGCCCTTGAGGACCTTGAACCCCTTCTCTGTGATGGTGTAGTCGCCCCGGTCATGGCGTTGCACGATCATCTCCGCCTCAAGGAGCCTCTGGATATGGAAAAGGAGGTTGCCGCCCTTGAGACCAGTCATCTCCGAGAGGGAGGAAAAGGTCCTCGGCTCCGTGGATGCCGCCTTCAATATCTGCAGGCGATGAGAGGAGGAAATGGGTTCAATCACATCGCGAATGAAGTCGGGCTCATTCAGCTCCGCAATCTCCTGACGTTTGTCCACCGTGGTCGAGTAGATGCGGAGGGAGCGCATGAGCCTGACCTGCTTGCCGAAGAGCCTGGCGACCTCGTCGAAGCATTTCGCGCATTTGTCATAGGGGGAGGTCTCCCTGAGCCGATCGAGCTCGCCCTGGTTGGTGATGATGACCTCCTCCCGGACGATGTCCTTCTCCAATAAGGATGCGTTCTTCTGCAGGAAGTTGGTGAACGTGGCACGGCATGGCTCCTTGAGGTCGCAGCGCTTGATCATGTTCCGAGACAAGCCTTCTTCCACATCGTCCATGGCCTGAGAGACCATGACCTCCAGAAGGTCGGTCCTGGTCCTGGGCATGAGTGTGGTCGGCTCAGGAAGATGAGCCGAATCCGCCATCCTGCTGAGAAGCCCCCTGATCTCGGCCAATTCGGCCTTCAGGCCTTCGATCTCGGAGCGAGGCGTGACGTCCGTTTCCACCATGATTGGTGAAGCGCTAGGGAGCTAGAAAAGGTTTGTTAAAAGACCTTGAAGGTCATTTTCATAATTGCGAGCATGAACTGCACAATGATAGAATCGAAGAAGCGAAAAATGAAAGTGAAGAATGAAAGGGGTTTAGATTGCTCTGCCTTCTCAACGATTTACTTCTTGAGCAAGCTGCTAGCGATCTTCACGGCCTCGATGGCGTCATAGCCCCAGGCGTCTGCACCAATCTGGGCGGCGAACTCCTTCGAGGTAGCGCCACCACCGACCATTGTCTTCACCTTGGGCTTCATGTTGGCCTCTTTGAGCATCCGCTCGATCTCCTTCATGCCCGCTAGGGTGGGGGTCATGAGGGTGGAGGTCGCGATGATGTCCGCGTTCTCGGCCTTGGCCTTCTCGATGATGTTCTTGATCGGCACGTCGCGTCCGAGGTCGAACATGGTCATGCCAGCGCCAGTGAGCATCGCCTTTACGATGTTCTTGCCGATGTCGTGAACATCCCCCTCTACGACGCAGGTGACAATCTTGCCAGAGGCACCCATCGCTCCGACCTTGAGCTTGGGGAGAACGACGTCCAAGGACGCGTACATGGTCTGGGCGGATAGAAGAACCTGGGGCAAGAAGTACTCCTTCTTCTCATACTTCTGACCGACAACCTCCATCCCCTTGCTCAGGCCATTGAAGATAATGTCCTTCGCGTCTATCCCCTGTGCCAAGGCCTGCTCCGAGAGCGGCTTTGCTTCCTTAATCTTTCCTTTTACAACAACTTCAGCGAGCTGTGCAAGTACGTCTGCCAAACTCCACTCCCTCCTATGGGAATTTGGCCACCGATTATGTTAGACAATATTAAAGCCTCTGATGGATGGATGTAACAACCAGATGCATCGAAAGTATAGTACAATGACCATAACAATAGACAACTGAATGGTAGTTCTGCGATTCGCAGGAAGATAGGTTAACAGCATCAAGCCTCGAAGGGAGTGCTGTTCAAAATTTCCGAGGAAATCAATAATCATCCTCCTCGAACTGGGAGGCACCACAAACCGGGCATCGGTCTTGGTTCTTCTTTAGCGTGCACCCGCAAACAATGCACTCAGGCAATGTCTCTTTCCCCGAGAATATCGTCTGACGAGGATTATATAGATTGTCCGAAGCGATGGTTAGAGGGGCACCATCGAGGCGTTTTGGCTATGGGCGTCGTAGCTTCCCGGCCTCTCCGAGGCTTAAAATTCCTATCTCGCTGCATCCATACAGCTTTGCCAAACTTAGGTCGGCATCATATAGAACGGGCGACATGGCCTGGGCACCCGAGGTTATGTCGGTCCCAGCAGCCAATGGACTGAACGCTGGCATGACCAGGACCTGCTCCCGCTCGAAATGCACAAAGCAAGGCAGCTTGACATATGCGCCCACGGAATCGAACAACCTGACAGATGGATGCTCGTGCCCCATCACCAGGGGGCGGTTCTTGTTGGGAAGATGACCATGGGCGAAAAAGATGCCCGAGGCGCCATACTCTTCCACCAGCCTGATGCCCAGCCTGGTGGCTATGTTCGCGAGATAGTTGTCATGGTTGCCCCGGACGATGAGGACCTCGCCATGGTCTTGAAGCGTGCCCAGGATCCTTCTGGCCTCTGACCATTCCTGAGTCAGGTTCCGCGAGAATTCGTGCTTGAGGTCGCCCAGAATGAGGAAGTGATCGGGAGAGTAGCGATCAATTATGTCGAGGAGGGACTCGCGCATCGTCTCCGTCTGAATGCGTGGCAGGTGCAGTCCTTCGCACTCAAGAACGGACTCGTAGCCGATGTGCAGGTCACATATAACCAACGTGCCTTGGTCCTTGAGGACCGCGCATAGCTGGTTGGTGATCAGCAGGCCGGGCATAACCTCGAGCTGGTTCATTTCACCTCGCCGACGGCGCTCGATTCCGACCATCGCTATTTCTACCTTTGCGCGTAAAAGGTGAGGACAATGCCGCACTTTCGTGGCTCCTAGCGAAACAGATTTTAAGCGGTGAGAGGTCAGGTTGCTCGTGATCCGGCGCACCTTCTTGATACTCCCTACGGTGGGCGAGAAGACCGAGCGCGAGCTTTGGGGCAAGGGGATATCCCATTGGGAGGATTTCAAGGACCGTTCGACGCTCCGTGGGTTCTCCAAGGCGCGCAAGTACCGCCTCGATGGCCTGCTTGACGACGCCGAGGGCTTCCTGGGAAGGAAGGAGACCGGCTACTTCCATAGGCTGCTGCCGGCCAGCGAGCATTGGCGGCTGTTCGGCGAGGCGAAGGAGGACGCCGCCTACCTGGACATCGAGACCGACGGTCTGGGCGAGGACGCAGTGGTGACGGTGGTGGGGGTGCACCGCCAGGACCGCGACATCACGCTGGTCCGAGGCATCGATCTCGATGCTAAGAGTCTTAAGGCGGCGCTCCAGGGCTGCAAAATACTGGTCACCTTCAACGGCTCCTCCTTCGACCTTCCCATGCTGGAGAGGGGGTTCCCCTTCGTGGTGCCGCGGGTGCCGCACTTCGACCTCAGGCACGGCTGTGCGCGGATCGGCCTCAAGGGCGGGCTGAAGAGCATCGAGAGGCAGCTGGGCATGGCCCGGCCCACGGAGGTGGAGTACGTGACCGGGGAGGAGGCCGTCTACCTTTGGCGGCTATGGGAGCGCAAAGGGAAGGAGAACGCGCTCAAGCTCCTCAAGCAGTACAACCGCGAGGACACCAAGAACCTGGTCCCGATAGCGGAGATGGCCTACTACGACCTGGTCACCAGGACCTTGGCCAAGGCGTCGAGCGACGCGCCCTGATCCGAGGAGGCTTGGATGGCATCTAAATAGGCGGAAGGCGCTGACTGGGATCGGGAACGGGATGGGCATCTGATGGAGCATAGCGAAGCGGGGGCTGCAAAGGGCGACTTGGAGGGTTTCACCGCCAAGGCCAGGGAGATCTCCCGGGCACTCCGCTCCATGCATAGCGTAACCGTCGTCACCCACATAGACGCGGACGGCATCACCGCCGGGGCCATCGCCAGCCAGGCCCTGGCAGGCGCGAACGTCCCTCACGAGGTGCTCTTCTTCAAGAAGCTGGACGAGGCGGCGATCGCCCGCATCGACTCCCTCCCGACCGAGGGCGTCTGGCTCACGGACCTGGGGAGCGGCTACATTTCCAAGGTCGGCCATCCCGGGCTGGTCATCGCCGACCACCACTCCCCCGACGTCGGAAGCAATGTCGGCTCGAGGAGGAAGAAGGACCTGTTCGACTACCACGACAACAGCGACCTGCACCTCAACCCCCACCTCTTCGGCTTCGACGGCTCCAGGGAGGCGAGCGGGGCCGGGACGGCCTACTGGATCGCAAGGCAGATGAGCTCGGAGAACATCCCCCTGGCCCCATTGGCGGTCGTGGGCGCGGTCGGCGACCTCCAGGACAACGCCCACCTCAAGCTGGTCGGGATAAACTCGCTCATACGCGATGAAGCGGAGAACGCCAACCTGGTGCGGACGGAGTACGACCTGCGGCTCTTCGGCCGCGAGACCCGGCCATTGACCAAGTTCTTCCAGTACGCCAGCGACCCGGCGCTCCCAGGCCTGAGCAACGACTGGTACGCCTGCCGCAGGTTCCTGGAGAAGACCGGGGTGAGGCTCAAGGACCACTACGGGAGGGAGAGGACCTGGTCCGGTCTGAGCGTGGAGGAGAAGGACGACATCAAGGCCGCCTTGGACGTGTGCATGGACCAGCAAGGGCAGCGCGGCGTGCTCCGCCGCATCTACGGGGAGGTCTACGTCCTCCCCGCGCAGAGGCCTGGCACCGAGGTCCACGAGTCCAAGGAGATGTCCACCCTGCTCAACTCCTGCGGCCGCTACGGCAACGAGCGCCTCGGCCTCGAGGTGTGCGTGGACGTGGTCGAGCCCACGGGGGACGGGAGCCGGGAGGAGAGGAGGCAGAGAAACCTCGACGAGGCGCTGGAGCAGCTCCGCAACCATCGCTCCAACCTGATCGGTGCGATGAACTTCTTCTTCGCCAAGGAGGGAAAAGGGGAGATATGCGAGAGGATGACCTCGATCCAGGTGCTGCGCGCCAACGGCGGGTACCTACTGCCGGA
The DNA here is from genome assembly GCA_035518995.1 of Methanomassiliicoccales archaeon. Lineage (GTDB taxonomy): Archaea > Thermoplasmatota > Thermoplasmata > Methanomassiliicoccales > UBA472 > JAJRAN01. Next base: position 6,019 of record DATIXC010000007.1, read on the forward strand.
GAAGGTGCGTGGCGTGAACTCCGAGGGCGTGGAGGAGGAGAGGGAGGTGTTCCGCGACACTACCATCGGCATAGTGGCCGGGATGGTGCTGGGGTCGGGCAACGTGGCGGAGGACGTCCCCATCATCGCGCTGATGAGGTCCGAGGGCGACGTCAAGGCCTCCGCCCGCGGCAACCAGAGGATGGTCGACCGGGGGCTGGACCTGTCGAGGGCGATGCGCGAGGCCGCCGAGTCCGTGGGCGGAACCGGCGGAGGCCACAACGTCGCCGCGGGCGCCACCATCCCCGAGGGCAAGGTGGAGGATTTCATCCAGGCGCTGGACGGGATCGTCTCCAGACAGATGCGGCCAGAATAGGTCAGCGGACCAGCATCAGCAGTATGGCCTTCTCTGTGTGCATGCGGTTCTCCGCTTGGTCGAAGACGACGCTGTTCGGTCCGTCCATGACCTCGTCGGTGATCTCCTGGCCACGGTGCGCGGGAAGGCAGTGCATGACGATGCAGTCCTTCTTGGCCCTTTTGACCAGTGCCGAATTGACCTGGTAAGGCTGGAAGGCCTTCAGCCGCTCCTTCTCTTCCCCCTCCATGCCCATGGAGACCCAGGTGTCCGTGTAGACCACGTCCGCGCCCTTGACGGCCGACTTAGGGTCGTTAACGAGCGCGAACGATGAACCTTTCCTCTGCGCGATCTCCGCCGCCTTCTTCGATAGCTTCTGGTCAGGGGCGTAGCCCTTCGGGTTCGCGGCCACGAAATCCATGCCTACGATCGCAGACCCCAGCATCAGGGAGTTGCAGACGTTATTGCCG
>DATIXC010000008.1:0-3544 GCA_035518995.1 Methanomassiliicoccales archaeon
CCTCCCGATCAAGGAAGTCGCAGCGCACCTCAGGACCTCCACTGCCCTTGCTTGAAGGAATTTAGCTGGGACATGTACTCCTCGACGGAGCCGCAGTTGCCCTGGCCCGCGCAGAAGAAGCGCTGGTACTTGGCGCAGTACAGACCGAACCAGCGGTCGTTCGAGCATTCCTGGTGGCGTAGGCGGTGCCTATCGCCAGCGTGCACCGAGCACCTTTCCTCGCCCAGGCATTCGCGGCCCTCTATGGCGGAGTGCGCGCAATAGCGCTCACCGTAGCGGTAGCGGCACGTAATGGATCCCATCCCTGTCTGTAGAGACGAGACTATATTAAATTAACATTATATAAATATTCTGGACGATCGCACAATGAACGGTGTATATGCTTGAAATAAGGAGAGGAAGGCGCCGAGGGGGAGATTCGAACTCCCGTGGTGCAGAGCACCACCGGCTCTCAAGGCCGGCGCCGTGATCCGGGCTTAGCTACCTCGGCACTGGACGATTGTCAGCATCTCCAGGCACCTATTATAATTTGCTCCGGCGGCGAGGCTCAGACCAGCCTGAGCATCCTTCCCTTCATGGCCGCGTCCAGGTCCAACTCCATCGCCGCCACGGGATAGCCGAGCTCGAAGTTGAGCATCACCTGCGGGTGCAGCTCGCCGAAATGCCCCGCCCTCTGGCCCTCGACCAGGATGAAAGCCGCCCTCCCTGGTATGTAGGAGGGTAGGTCGCAGGGCTCTATCTCGAACTCGTGGGCCAGGTCGTGCATCACTCCCTCCGCCAGGGACTTCACCTCGGTGAACGAGGCCTTGGAGTGGATGCTCACCGCGGCCAGATGCTTCCTGCGCCTGGTCTCGATGACCACGTCCCCCACCTCGAAAACGCGCTGCGGCAGGTCGCGGTGCTTGCTCTTCCTCAGCACGGCCAGAAGGGAGGGCAGCAGGGAGATCCTCAGGCAGTCATGGTCCTCGGTTATGGGGTTCAGCACCTCCACCACCTCGCAGGGGGGCAGGAGCACGGCATCGAACTGCTCCCTCCTGCTGGAAAGGGTGAGGGTCGTCACCTCGTAATAGCCATGGCCGACCATCATCTGGCGCACCAGGTCGGCGGTCCTCTCGATCGGCCTCTCCGAACCTATGGAATGGACCTCGGGCAGCTTGGCGCCGAACCTCGCGTACCCGTACCCGATGGCCACGTCCTCTACCAGGTCCACGGGATGAAGGATGTCCATCCTGGTCGCGGGGACCAGTACCTTCAGCCTGCCCTTCTCCGGCCTGGCATCGAACCCCATCCTCCCCAGGCACGAGGACATCTCCTCCGGGCTGAGGCCGAGGCCGAGCCATTGGTTCGCGTACCTCACGGAAAGGCTCCACTCCTCCGGATGCAGGTGAGGCGTGGTCATCTTCCTCCGGCCCTCGACCTTGACCGATTGCATCCTGGCACCGCGCTCGGACATGGCCGTGGCCACGATGTTCAGCACGCCGGAGATGGCGTTCATGTCCGTCCCGGTCACGTCGATGAAGATGTTCCTGGTGCTCTCGGTCACCGTCGTCAGCTTGCCGTTGATGATGGGCGGGAAGGATAGGACGCGGCCGTCGGCGTCGAGGATTATCGGGTACTTGCTCTTGCCTTCCAGGATGTAAGCGTAGTCGATGCCCTTCTCGTGGCGCTGCAGGATCTCCCGCAGGTTCATGCTCACCTCCTTGGCCAGGGGGACGAAGCTGATGGACTCGGGGTCGACCGCCTTGTACACGAAGGGCGGCCTGACCGCGTCCATGTCGTGTATGCCGACCGACACCTTCTGCCTCTTCCTGCCGACGGTGAGGTGCACCTTCTCCTGCAGCTCCATCAAGGAGCGGATGAGCTCGTCGGTCATCCTCACGTCCCTGACCACGCCCGCGACCACGTATGGGCGGACGCCCTCCACGCTCCTCTCCACCTTCAGGGTGATGCCGGACTCGGAGACGTGATAGCGGCGCAAGCCTGGCTCGATGCCGAGGAAGGCCCGCAGGGACCTGGCCACGCCCTCCACGGAGAAGTTGTCCGGCCGGTCGGGGAAGAACTCCACCCCCAGCTCCCCGGTGGCGGGGTCGAAGTGATGGAAGTCAGCCCCCATCATGGGGATGAGGCCGATCAGCTCCTCCGCGGGGACCTCCCTGCCGAGCAGGCCGATGAGGTCCCGATAGCCGAAGGTGATTACTGGCATGGTTGGATGCGATTGCCACCTGGGTATTTTTAATTATCTGCCGAGGGCGCGATGCGCGCTGGCGAGATGGCCCTTGGCCTGCGCCGCGATGGTGGAGAGCTCCCCCGCCAGCACGACGCTGGCCACGATCTCCGCCAGCTTCTTGGCCTTCCCCGGCCCGAGGCAGCCCATGATGCTCAGCGCCTCGCTCTGGCTCGGCAGCTTCGTCCCCCCTCCCACCGTCCCGATCTCCAGCGCTGGGATGCGCACGGAGATGTAGAGCCCCTCGTCCACCAGCTCGCAAGTGGTTATCACCGTGCTGCCCTCGACCACCTGCGCCGGGTCCTGGCCGGTCGCGATGAATATGGCCGCGAGAATGTTGGCCGCATGAGCGTTGTAGCCGTAGGACAGCGACATCGCGCTTCCGAGCAGGTTCTTGCGGTACGCCGTCTCGGTCAGCTCCTCGGGCGTCACCTTGAGCTTGGAGATGACCACGTCCCGAGGGATCGTGGCGTCGGCCAGCACCGTCTTCCCCCTTCCCAGGATGAAATTGATCGCCGACGGCTTCTTGTCGACGCAGTAGTTGCCCGAGACCGAGATCAGCTTGGCGCCCGTCTCCTCCTCGATGCGCCTGGCCAGGCGATCGGAGGCGATGGTGGCCATGTTCATGCCCATGGCGTCCCCGGTGTCGAAGGCGAACCTGATGAAGAGGGACCGGCCGTTGGCCGAGGAATGGGCGGAGAGGAGCTTGCCGTGATGGGTGGTGGTGGATGCCAGTGCTCTGAGCTCGTCCATGTGGGCGTCCACCCAGGCGGCGACCTCGATGCCGTGCGCCACGTTCCTCACCCGGAACACTGGCGCCCTCGTCATCTCATCCTTGACGATGTACGGATCGGCCCCTCCGGACTCGGTGATCGCCGCGCAGCCGCGATTGACCGTCGCGATGAGAGCGGCCTCCGTCGTGGCCATGGGGACTATGAACTCTGCGGAGGCCCATCTCCCGTTCACCCTTATCGGCCCGACGAAGCCGAGCGGTACGTGCACGCACCCGATCATGTTCTCCAGGTTCTTCTCGGCGAGTATCGGGTCGAACGGGCAGGAACCTATGGTGCGCAGCTCGACGTTGGAGAACTCCTCGACCGCCGCCCTGCGCTCATCCACGTCCTCTCTGCCCTTGCGCTTGTTCTTGAGACCCTGCCTCATTTGGACCACTAAGGAGAAGCACTTCGAGGGCCTTAATCCCCATGCCCCCTACCTCAGCTCCTCAAGGATCTCCTTGGCGCGGTCCACCCGCACCTTGCGCTCCTTGACCATGCGCTCGGCGACCATGTCGACCTGGTCGGGCCTGGCGACCGCGGTGAT
>DATIXC010000009.1:0-4702 GCA_035518995.1 Methanomassiliicoccales archaeon
AAGAATTGAGCGCCGACTGTTGAGAACGGCTGAGGAGGACCAGAACACCGTGGTGATCATCCTTCTGAAGAACCTCGACCACGAGAACCAGAAGGTCGCGGAATTCTCCCACAAGCTTCTGGAAAAGAGCACCAAGAGCAAGAAGGGGATGCGCGCGGTCCTGGAGAGCGTTGTAAACCCAAATCAGGCCGTTCGCCGTAACGCAGTGATGTACCTCAGTTCTAAGCGAGGATTCCATGCCATAACCTACGCATCGTTCTACGAGCACACCTATCTGCTCCTCGCTATGGCCCGCAATAAGGATATCCCAGTCGGCGACATCGAGGCCTTGGTCGAGGTATCCGTGGACGATTACCTCGAAGGGGAGACCATCCAAGCGCTCCAGGACATCGCTGCTTGCCTGGACTTCATCAAGCAAAGACATCGCACCGCGGACACACTTAAAAGGTATGTGACCGAGATGCTGAGGATGGCACCAGACCTGACCCGGATGGGGGCCTATGACGGGCAGATCGCCGAACCTTTGAAACACGCTATCCATGCCAGCAAGAACAGGGAGATCGATGAGACCAAGGAAATCATCGAAGTGAGGATAATGGAATCCTCTGTGAGGAGGGTCTTGAACCGGATGGGGCGCCAGGCGAAGAGCACCTTCGAACATAGGCCGAATCTCGACTTCGAGCACATGACTGGTGGAGATGTGTTCACGGTCACAAAGTTGAAGGGGTTCATCGATTCGGTGACCTCGAAGGCGATGGTGGGCAAGCGCGAGGAGGCTTTGAAGGCCCTCACCTCGTATCTCGCCGCCGACTACGCGCAATACTTGCAGGATTCAAAGCGGCGCATGGAGGACAAGGAAGGAAGCGCCCTCGCCTCCGTCTACATTATGGGGCTGGTGGTGCTGAAGCTAGCCTCCTACCTGATGTCCCAGACCGCCGAGGATATCTACCAGAGGTACTTCCGAGGATTGGAGCAAGAGCCGTCGGTCCATGTGCTGCCATGGCCCGAGCCGGTAATGAAACTCATGACATGACCACCCTTAATTTCCGGGTGCGCTCTTCTGGTTAACAGGCGCCATCGATTCTACTGGAGGTGCTGGGTACTAGGAATATTTATATCCAGGGTTTTGGATTATGGCACAGAGGGATGCACTCATGCCAAGTTCGTTGGTAAAGAACGCTCTAGCCAACTATAAAGAAGGCCAGGAAAAGGAAAAGAACGCACCGGCGGCGCAATCTGCTCCCGCCCCCGCCCCCGCCCCCGCGCCTGCGAACGCCGCGGACGAGGAGCTGAGGAGGATCGCCGAGCAGCTCGATGTCTGCATCAAAATCATCGGCTGCGGAGGCGGCGGTTGCAACACCATAAACCGCTGCGTCGACGCTGGGATAAGCGGGGCACAGCTATGCGCCATCAACACCGACGCCAAGCACCTGCTGACCGTCAGGGCTCCGAAGAAGATCCTGATCGGCAAGACCGCGACCCGCGGCCTCGGCGCAGGTGCCATTCCCCAGGTGGGGGAGCAGGCCGCGCGCGAGAGCGACATAGAGATCCGCGAGTTCCTGAACGGCGCGAACATCGTGTTCGTGACCGCGGGTATGGGCGGCGGCACCGGTACGGGCTCGGCCCATTATGTCGCTAGGATATCCAAGGAGCAGATCCGCGCGCTGACTATCGGTGTGGTGACCCTGCCATTCAAGGCCGAGGGCACGGTGAGGATGGAGAATGCCCTGGAGGGGCTCAACAAGCTGCGCCACATTTGCGACACTACCATCGTCATCCCGAACGACAAGCTCCTTGAGCTGGTCCCGAAACTGCCGGTGGACGCCGCGTTCAAGGTGGCCGACGAGGTCCTCATGCAGACCATCAAGGGCCTGACCGAGATCATCACCAAGCCTGGCCTGGTCAACCTGGACTATGCCGACATCATGACCGTCATGAACGAGGGCGGAGTGGCCTTCGTGGGCATCGGCGAGGCCAACACCGACGAGGACGACCGCGTCAAAGCGGCGGTGAACGAGGCCCTGCACTCCCCCTTGCTCGGCGAGATCCAGCTGAAACAGGCCCAGGGCGCGCTCATCCGCGTCGTCGGGGGCCCGGACATGACCGTGAGCGAGGCCCAGAAGGCCTCCGAGCTGGTCATGAACTCCATCGCCGACCGTGCCCGCATAATCTGGGGATGCTCCATCGACCCGGAGATAGAGGGGACCATCAAGGTCCTGCTCATATTGACCGGCGCGCAGTCCAAGTACGTGCTGGGCAAGGACGCCCAGGGCTCCACGGCCAAGCTCGGCGCCAATTACGGCCAGCCGGCCGCTCAGAAGATGGGCGCCGCGTCGGCTCCCGTGGCCAGGGGGCGCTCGGAGGACGAGGACGGCATAGACTTCGTGCGCTGAGCCGAAACCGCGCCGGACGAGGGGGCATGCGAGGAGCGCCAGTCGCCCCCTCTGACCTTAACCCTCAGAGGGGTCAGAGCTCGAAGGGGGCATCGCCAAAGCTAATGGCCGGGCAGGGTTCGGTGCATCTGCCGCAATGTATGCACTTCGCTGTCAGAACAAGGACCTTGTCCCGCTCCATAGTGAGTGCACCCTCATGGCATCTGGCGATGCAAACCCCACAGCCGACGCACTCCTCGGCCTTAACCACGGCCCGGCGCACCCTTTCCACATTTCTCCTGATCTGATCGGGTTCGCGGCCCTTGGCCACCAACGCCCCGTTATCGAACACCCTGACGTCCAGCGCCTTGCACCAGCCCTCTTCCGAGCTCGCCTCCACCTCACCCAGCTGGCAGAGGAGGTTGGCCACCCTCTCGAGGTCCAGGTCGCGGTTGAAGGCGCCCTCCACGCTGAAACCCATCACGCAAGGCGACACTCCCTCTTGCATGCGCAGGCGGACCGGCTCCTGCGCCCTCCCGCGGTCGACCGTCCGCTTCTGCAACGAGGCCCCCTTGGCCTCCAGGTCCTTGCGGATGGCTTCCGGTAGCCTGCGCCACCTCCATAGCGCGTACCTGATCCAATCCTCGGACCAGCCCTCCTGGCCCGCCCTCCTCTCCAGGAATGCCCGCCATTCCTGGGAGCGAGGCGAACGGTCCATGACCAGTTCCAGCTCCGCAAGGTCGGAGGCCGGGCAGAGGAAGCATCCGATGCGGTCGAGCCCCCATTCGTACCACGGGTTGTACTCCTCGCCTTTGGAGAAGATGTAGAGCCAGACGTGGAGCGCGGTCCAATCCTGGATGGGGGACGCGCCTACCTGGCCCGGGGTCCAAGGGTTCTTCCATACCCTGGGCTTCTCCGAGCGCTGCTCCGACTCGTACCTCCTCTGGCCGATGAAAGAGAGAACCCCGTCCGGGTAATGCTTCAGGATCGCCCTGACCGTGGGCCCGAGCTTGTTGGTCTTGCAGCACCAGCGGAAGTCCCTGCCGGGAGGCCCGAAGTAGTCCAGGTTCCCGAAGAACGCCTCGGGTGGCGCGGCCTCGACGATCAAGGGGAGACCGTGCTTCTCCGCGACCTGGTGGACATGGTCGACCGTCTCGGGGAATTCCAACCCGGTGTCGACGAAGAACACTGGCAGCCTCAGCCCTGCGTCCAAGGTGAGCAGGAGGCATGCCAGGCTGTCCTTGCCTCCGGAGAACGATACGATGTTGGGGAGAACGAATTTCTCCCGTGTGCGATGGATGAAACCCACGGCCTCTCCCACCCTCCTTTCCATGACCTTGGCATTGGCAGCCAAGGCCTCCTGCCAGGTCCTCGACCGAGTCGCATCCGGCATATCGCTAGGCGTGCCCTGCCATCGCGCCTTGACCGCCATCCCCCTCTCCGCCGAGAGCATCTGGTCCCCGGTCATCCTGGCCATGCCCGTGCAGATCGCCTGGCGCCTCTTGGTCAGGACGACCACTTCGTCGCCGATGCCGATCCGAGGGTCGGCATCCTCGACACCGGGAACTAAAAGGTTCAGGCCTTGCGCTATGAAGGGAACGGCGTCGTCGGCGGCGATGACGAATCCCTTGGCGATACTGGATTGGATGGCTCTCGCCGCCCCCATGCGGCCTACGAACGCGAACCCCCTGCCCAGGTCGTAGCGCAAGGTGCCCGCGACCTCGCCGTCCAATACGACCTCGTCCATGCGGTCAAGCCCTGGTATCTTGTTCATCAGCACCAGCCTGCCCTCTGGCAACAGGGCGTTGCCGCAACCCTCTCCGAACTGAGAGTCGACGACTCGCGCGATGATCTCCAGATCATGAGCGAATGCTGGCCTGGCATCGCCTGGAGGAGTTAGTTGCACCTCATGCGTCGGCCCCCCGCATGAACCGCAAGCCTCGTCCTCGAGGACCGGCAGCTGGCACTGGTGGCACCAACGCAATAGCATCTTGCCCAGCCTGACCAGGGGCATGCAATCAGCGAGCGCCATTTCGATATTAAACCCTTCGAAAAGCCTCAGGGACGCCTTAGAGGGGCATGCTCCTCTCCCGGAAGAAGTAGAAATACAAGATAATGGATAGGGGCGTGAGTCTGAGTAACATGCACGCGACCAAGCGGGCAATGAACATCGATTACGCCATACGTGAGGTCACCGTTCCTGCCAGGGAGCTGGAGAAGAGCGGCGTCAAGGTGGTGAAACTGAACATCGGAGACCCGAACAAGTGGGACTTCGAGACCCCGCCCCACGTTCGCAATGCGCTCTGCCGCGCGGTCGAGGAGTGCGATAA
>DATIXC010000010.1:0-4001 GCA_035518995.1 Methanomassiliicoccales archaeon
GTCACGGGCGAACTGGCTCTGAGGTTCGCCGGCAAATTCAATCAGGACGTGATCAACAAGAACGTCCGCGCCGTGGTGCGGGCGTACGAGGAGGTGCAGTAGATGGCGGGCGAAAAGGCCGCGGAGCTGCCTGAGGGCGGCATGATATTGGAGGCCGGGTCCTCCAGGAAGTACAACACCGGTGACTGGAGGTCCAAGCGTCCGGTGTGCGACGAGAGCAAATGCACCAATTGCCTGATCTGCTGGGTCTACTGCCCTGACAACAGCATCATCGTCAAGGAGGGCAAGAGGGTGGGGTTCAAGCTCACCCATTGCAAGGGTTGCGGGATTTGCGCCAACCAATGCCCGGTCAAATGCATCAAGATGGTGGAGGAGGGAGCGTAGATGGAAAAAGTAGCAATGAACGGAGACCAGGCGATCGCTCTTGCCTGGAAGCAGATCGACCCGGACGTGGTGGCCGCCTACCCCATCACCCCGCAGACCATCATAGTGGAGGCCTTCTCCGAGTTCGTGGCCGATGGCCTGGTGAACACGGAGTACGTGTGCGCGGAGTCCGAGCACAGCGCCATGTCCATGTGCATCGGCGCATCCGCCGCGGGCGCGAGGACGGCCACGGCCACCGCCTCGGCCGGCCTCGCCTTCATGTGGGAGATGCTCTACATCGCCTCGGGCATGAGGCTGCCCATCGTCATGGCTGTCGCCAACCGCGCGCTCTCGGGCCCCATCAACATCCACTGCGACCACAGCGATGCCATGGGCGCTAGGGACTCGGGCTGGGTCCAGATATTCGGTGAGAACGTTCAGGAGGCCTATGACAACTCCCTGATGGCCTTCCGCATCGCGGAGCACATGGACATCCGCCTGCCCACCATGACCTGCCTGGACGGGTTCATCGTGACCCACTCGCTGGAGAGGTTCGAGCCTCTGCCCGACGAGACGGTCAAGAAGTTCGTGGGGGAGTTCAAGTTCAAGCGGTCGTTGCTGGACATCAAGAACCCCACCACCTTCGGGCCGTTCGATTGGACCGATTATTACTTCGAGCACAAGTACCAGCAGGTGGACGCCATGCGCCATGTGATACCGGTCGTCAACCAGGTCCAGGACGATTTCGCCAAGGTGTCGGGCCGCAGGTACAGCATCATCGAGCCCTATCGCTTGGACGATGCCGACTACGCGGTCGTGGCCATGGGCTCCACCGCTGGCACGCTGAAGGACATCGTGGACGAGCTTAGGGCGGAGGGGAAGAAGGTCGGCAGCATCAAGCTCCGCCTTTTCCGACCGTTCCCTGCGCAAGAGCTGGCCAAGACCTTGGAGGGACTGAAGGGAGTCGCCATTTTGGACCGCGCGGTGAGCATAGGGGCCTCGGGCCCGCTGTTCCCCGAGGTCCGAAGCGCCCTGTACGAGGCCAAGGACAAGCCGAAGCTCAGGAACTACATCTACGGCCTGGGAGGAAGGGACATCAAGCCCGAGGAGCTGAAGCACGTCTACAAGCAGCTGATCTACAACGAGGGCGAGCTCGTGAACTACCTGGGGGTGAGGGCGTGAGCGCCGTCACCAGCCTGAAGCTCCTGGCGGAGAGGGAGGACCGCTACGTCGAGGGTCACCGCCTCTGCGCTGGCTGCGCCGAGCCGATAATCGCCAGGCAGATCCTTATGGCTACGGACAAGCCGGTCGTGGTCTCCAACGCCACCGGCTGTTTCGAGGTGTCCTCGTCCATCTATCCCTTCACATCCTGGAACGTCCCATGGATTCATAGCGCCTTCGAGAACGCCGCCGCCACTATCTCCGGCGTCGAAGCCGCATACCTGGCGCTCAAGCGCAAGGGCAAGATAACCGAGGACATCAGGTTCGTCAGCTTCGGAGGGGACGGGGCCACCTACGACATCGGCTTCCAGGCCATCTCCGGGGCGATCGAGCGCGGCCATCACTTCATGTACGTGTGCCTGAACAACGAGGCCTACATGAACACCGGCATCCAACGCTCTGGAGCTACTGGCAGGGGAGCGCAGACCACCACCTGCCCTGCGGGCACCTGCGTGCCAGGAAAGCGCGAGTTCCCCAAGGACCTGACCAAGATAATCATCGCCCACGACCTGCCCTACGCCGCCCAGGGCTCGCCTCACAACTACAAGGACCTGATCGAGAAGTCAGCAAAGGGGTTCGAGGCCAACGGCCCCGCCTTCCTGAACGTAATCTCCCCCTGCCCCAGAGGATGGAGGCACGACTCGGCCAAGACCATCGAGATGGCCAAGCTGGCGGTGGAGACCTGCGTCTGGCCCCTGTATGAGTTCGAGAGGGGGACCTGGAGGCTCACCGGCGAGTCTTTGCGGATCGCCGAGGGTTCCAGGAAGAAGCTCCCCGTCTCGGAGTGGCTCAAGGCGCAGGGGCGGTTCGGCCACCTCACCAAGGAGAAATGGGCCTACGTCGCGGACGAGATCCAGGCCAACGTGGACGCCAAATGGCAAGAGCTATTGAAGATCTGCAAGCAGTAGCTCCAGTAGCCAAACCCCTTTCCCTTAATTCATAAAAGGGAGTCGGAGGTCCACTTCTCGAATCGCTGCTAGCGTCGACCGAGACCTTGCAGCCGAGGCGCTCGAGCCTCCTCGACCGCGTCCAGCAACACCCTCCTACCCAGAGGCTAGGATTGCTGGACCTGGTAGGGGTGCTCGGGATGCACCAGGTCAGTGCGCACCTCATTTCTCGCCCAGTTCAACACGGTTCCTTCATTCGTAGATGCATTCTTTGGACGAGGGCAAATGGGATCCACGTCATAACATACCCCGATCCGCCAGGATACCACTGGCGTGCATCGTCCTCATCTCCCTTATGCCTCCCTTATGCACGGAAAAAAAATTAGCTCGGATAGAAACAGGAGGACCTTAATGTATTATTTATGAATTTGAAAAAAATCGAATAGGAAGAGAATCGGCCCTCAGCTCTCCTGCTGCGAGGCCATGAGCTCCTCCCAGAGCTTGATCGTCTCCCTGGCCTCCTCCTCGTCGACGACCTGGATGGCGAAACCCGCGTGCACCACGACGTAGTCGCCCACCTTCGGCTCGATCAAGGTGACGTTGGCCTCCCTCTGCACCCCGCCGAAGTCTATCATTGCGTTGTGGCCGTTGATGGAGATGATTCTTCCCGGTACCGCCAAGCACATCTTAGCACCTCACGACGAGATCAATTTGATTATGGCCTCTGCAGGCTGGCCATCGCAAGCCTTCAGGGCATCTACGGCCTTCTCCCTCGTTGCCCCGGTCTGAGACATCACCAGCTGCACGTCCTCCTCGGGGATGGATGGTTGGGCCGGAACGGCCTTGGCCTCGGCGCCTTTGGGGCCGTGTTCCAAGGGCATGACCTTCTCCTCGCCCACGACCTGGAACGTCTTCTGGCCTTGGACCTTCATGATGGTGACTTCAGCTTCTGTGATGACGTACTGCTTGTCCTTCGTGCGGATGATGACCTCGGCGACATCCTTCAGCTCCTCGGTCTCGATGCCCATCCTCTTCATGGCCTGCTTGACCTGCCTCGGGTTCATGCCGCGCATTCCTGGCATCATGGTAACGGGGATGACAAAACAGCGGCGTCTTTTATACTTTTTGAAAATGGGCTTGGAAAGGGAGGTAAGTGGTTTGTGATGAGACGGGGTCGACTCAGAGCACCTTAAGGTACCTGTTGTGCTCCCAGTCGCTGACCCAAGTGCGGTATTCGTCCCAATCCGCGCTCTTGATGTGCATGTAGTGGGAGAATATGTGGTCGCCCAGGACCTCCTTCATCAGCTTGCTCTGGGAGAACACCTCTAGCGCCTGCCCTAGGGATTCCGGGAGGGAATCGATGCCGAGGCGCTTGCGCTCATCCTTGGTCATATGGTAGATGTCCTTCTCTATCGGCTCGGGCGGGTTGAGGTTCCTCTCGATCCCGTCCATGCCGGCGGCGAGCATCACCGCGAACTGGAGGTAGGGGTTGCCGGAGGGGTCGGGGTTGCGCAGTTCGACCCTGGTCCG
>DATIXC010000011.1:0-7275 GCA_035518995.1 Methanomassiliicoccales archaeon
GGACATCGTGCGGTACATGGTCTACAAGGACATCACCGACCACCGCAAGATCTGGGCGCTCATCAACAACTATTACAAGGAGCCGGACAAGACCGTGGAGAAGGTCCGCAGCGAAATGAGGGAAGGAGGTTTGGAAGTTGCCGCCTGAGGTCTCTGACATCTTCGCCAGACTGGATACGTCCAAGAAGCAGTACATGAAGGCCGGAGCCTCGGACGAGGCCTCGAAGATGGGGCCGCACCTGGTCAAGCTCTCCGAGGGCGCGGTGCCCGAGTACGTCAAGCTCACCAAGTACCAGCAGTTCTGCTGGCGCACCATGGGCATGGCGGTCAAGGTCCGTTCCAAGCCCAACCCCAAGCTGGAGCTCTCGCTGCTCCAGGCGCACATGCGCATGCGGCCCGAGGAGTTCACCGCCTACGTCTGGATGACGACGATCATCGCCGCCATCGTCTCGGTGGTGATAGCCATCACCTTGGGCGCGACGCTGGTCGCCTTCCTGGGGCTGGACGTCTCGCTCACTCTGCTGGTCACCATCCTGATCGCGGTCGTACCGCCGATCATGGCCTACGTGCTTATAACGTCCTCGCCCGGCAGCAAGGCCAAGGCCCGCGCCCGGGACATAGACAAGCGCATCGGACCGGCCATGAGCTTCATATCCGCCATGGCCTCGGCGGACGTCAACGTCGACGTCATCTTCAAGGAGCTCTCCCGCCAGGAGATCTACGGCGAGATTAAGAACGAGGCGGAGTGGATCACCCGCGACACCGAGCTGCTGGGGATCGATATCCTCACCGCTGTCAGCAAGGCGGCGCAGCGCACGCCCTCCTCCAAGTTCCAGGAGTTCCTGCAAGGCGTGGTCACGACCTCGACCTCAGGCGGCCAGCTCAAGCCCTACTTCCTGCAGAAGGCGGAGCAGTTCGAGAAGGAGGGGAAGCTGGACATGCGCCAGCAGCTGGAGAGCCTCGGCCTATTGGCCGAGTCCTTCGTCACCGTCGTGGTCGCCTTCCCGCTGTTCTTGATCGTCATCATGGCCATCATGGCCATCGTCCCGGGAGGGGGAGGGAGCGGGGAGTTCACCGTGCTGCTCCTGTGGATGGTGGTGCTGCTGATGGTGCCGATCGCCCAATTCGGGTTCATATTCATCATCTGGAACTCTACTAAGGAGGCCTCAATGTAGGGTGGTGCCCATGGCAAAGAAAGAAGAGATACTGGACATGAAGGAGATAACCAAGAGGAAGCAAGACTACAGCAAGCTCCTACTCTACAGTGGCATAGCGGTGGCCGCCGTCCTCTTCGCTATCGGCTTCCTGGACGCCATAGGGGGCATATCCACTGGCCTGCTCTGGATCGACTACGTCGCCCTGGGCCTGATGGCGATATGCGGCCCCTACGGGTTCTATGCTACGAGGAAGTACAAGAGGATCAAGGAGATCGAGTCGCGCCTGCCCGACTTCCTACGCGACGTGGCCGAGGCGGGCAGGTTCGGCATGACCCTGGCAGAGGCCGTCAAGGTCGCCTCCCGCGGCCGCTATGGAGGCCTCACCCCTGAGATCCGCCGCATGGCCGCCCAGATTGACTGGGGAGTGCCGGCGGCGGAGGCGATGCGCCTCTTTGCCGAGAGGGTCGACACCCCGCTCACCAACAGGATGATGTCCATCATCATCAAGGCCAATGACGCTGGCGGGAACGTGGCGGACGTGCTCACCATGGTGGCGCACGACGCCAGGGAGGTCATGCTCACCGAGGAGGAGCGCAAGATCTCCATGGCCACGTACACCGTGGTCATCTACGTGGCTTTCGTGGTCTTCATCGCTACCATCTTCATCCTCAATTCTACCTTCCTCCCCAAGATGGAGGAGGCCGGAGCATCGGTGGCGGAGGGGGCCAAGAACGCGGGCATAGACACCAATTCGATCGCCACGATCCAAGTCGCGGTGATCCCCACCATACAGCTGATATTCATCGTGGCGGTGGTGATACACGCCTTCGGCGACGGCATCCTGGCAGGAGTGCTCCAGGACGGTAGGATCGCCAACGGAATGAGGCACAGCTTCATAATGCTGGTGATAGGGCTGGTAGGCACCAGGCTCCTCGCGGGGTGAACAAATGGCGACCACCACCGAGCCAGAACCCCCCATAGAAGAGGTCCAGGAGGAGGGGAAGGGAGGAGGACTGACCAGCAGCTACCTCAAGCTCCTCATGAAGATAAAGGCCAAGCCGATGAAGGTGCGCATGCCCATGAGGTCGGACATCGGCCAGGCGGCGGTCATCACCGAGGTCCCCCGCATCGACGACCCCACCGTGGACGAGGTGGAGGTGGCCAAGATCATCTCCCCCTACACCTTCGTCCGCATCAAGTACGACAACACCGCGTCGGAATACCTCTACGAGGTGATCGAACCAGCGCTGACCGAGGACGAGAGGTCCCTGTTGGACGTGCTGAAGCGGGCGCTCGTTCTCACCTTGAACCTTGCCGACGTGGACGACCAGAAGGAGAAGGATGGCATCCTGCGCACCGGCACGGAGACGCTGATGAGGCAGATGAACGTCAGCCTCAACCCCATCTCCAAGGAGAGGATCAACTACTACCTTAAGCGGGACTTCATCGGCTACGGGGTCATCGACGTCATGATGACCGACCCCAACGTCGAGGACTGCTCCTGCGACGGAGTGGGCATCCCGCTGTTCATATTCCATCGCAAGTACGGCTCCATCCGCTCCAACGTCAAGTTCGACAAGGAGATGGACCTGGACTCCTTCGTGGTCTGGCTGGCGCAGAAGTGCGGCAAGCACATATCCGTCGCCGACCCCCTTCTTGACGCCACCATACCCGACGGCTCCAGGCTCAACGCCACCTTGGGGAAGCACGTGACCAAGAGGGGCTCGAGCTTCACCATCCGCAGGTTCAAGGAGAACCCGTTCACGCCCATCGACCTGCTCAAGTTCAAGACCATGAGCACGGACATGATGGCCTATCTGTGGACCGCCACCGAGTACGGCAGCTCCATGCTGGTGTGCGGCGGCACTGCCTCGGGCAAGACCACCACCTTGAACGCCGTCCTGCTGTTCATCCCTCCGCAGATGAAGATCGTCAGCATCGAGGACACCAGGGAGCTTAACCTCCCGCACGAGAACTGGATCCCCTCCCTCACCAGGGAAGGGTTCGGGGGCAAGAAGTCCTCGAGTGCGGGCAGCATCGACATGTTCGAGCTGCTCACCACCGCCCTGCGCCAAAGGCCCCAGTACCTGATGGTCGGTGAGGTCCGTGGCAAGGAGGCGTACGTCGTCTTCCAGGCCATGGCCACCGGGAAGACCGCCTACTCGACCTTCCACGCCGAGGACGTCCAGGCCATGGTGCACAGGATGGAGAACGACCCGATCAACCTGCCCCGCGCCCTGATGACCGCGCTGGACATCGTGCTCCTGCAGGCCCAGGTCAAGGTGGGGACCAAGATGACCCGACGGGTGAAGTCCCTGACCGAGATCGTGGGCATGGACCCGGAGACCGGGGAGCTCATCACCAACTCCGTGTACACCTGGAACCCGGCCGATGACACCTTCAACTACTCGGGCCACTCCTACGTCTACGAGAAGGTCCGCACCATCCGCAACTGGTCGCCCAGGGAGATGGAGCGGGAGGTCAAGCGCCGCGTGGACATCCTGGAGTACATGAAGAGGTCGGGGTTCGACAACTATCGCCAGGTCGCCAGGGTCATATCCGCCTATTACAAGGACCCGGAGAAGGTGGGCAAGGAGATCAAGGAGAAGCTCCAGGCCCTCAGTTGAGCGATTCGGGCACCTCTCCGCAGTCTTTATCTCCGGACATTGGCCTAGTTGACCGGGGATACAACATGGGCATAGAGGATTCCAAGACCGCGGCGCGCGTCTACGCGCTCCTGAGACAGGTCCCTGCAGGCAGGGTCACGACCTACGGCGCGCTAGCTAAGGCGGCCGGGATCCCGAAGTCCGCGCGCTTGGTTGGAGCGATAATGAGGGGGAACCCCGACGCGCCCCGAGTCCCGTGCCATCGGGTGGTCAAGTCCGATGGGGGGATCGGAGGCTACTCCGGCTCGGCGGCGGAGAACATCAGGAAGAAGGTCTCGATGCTGGAGTCGGAGGGGGTCAAGGTAAGGAACGGCAAGGTAGTCGATTTCGAGCGGGTCTTCTTCGACGGTTTTTCCAGGTCAAAGGCGTAATCGGCTACTCGGGGAAGGGATTTATGCACGTTCCCCCAGGGTTTTCCATCCATTCTTGCCCTCGCCAGGGCTTGCGCTTGAAGAAATGAATAATGAAAAGTAAGGGTTTGAAAGGGTTTGGGCGTTCGGCCTACTGGTTCTTCGGCTCCTCGGGGGGCTGCTCCGATGGCTGCTCCTCCTTGGGGACCGCCTTCTTCTCCGCAGGCCTCTTGACGATGCGCCTGGTCGGCTTGGAGGGCTCAGCGGCAGTGGCACCCGCCTCGGGGACCATGGTCTTGTCGAAGACCGTGCCGCACTTGCTGCAGATGTTGGAGCCCTTCGGGTTGGGCGTGCCGCACACCGGGCAGGGGAACACCGCGCCAGCGGCCTTCCTCTTGTCCTCCTCCTTGGAGAGCCACTTCTCGAAGCTCATGTAGGAGGGCTGCTTCTTCCACCACTCCTGGAACTTGGCCTCGGTGTACTTCTTGCCCAGCGCCTGCTTGGCCTGCTCGCGGTATGGATTGGCGTAGGCCTCGTACTGCTCCCTCATCTTGCGGATGTACTCGCTCTCCTCCTCGGCCAGGGGCTCGGTGACGAACTTCGCGCCGCACTCGGGGCACTCGGTCGAGGACGCGGGGATCCAAGCGCCGCATTGACTGCATTTGGCTGTGCCGGTCTCGAATTCCACCCCGCACTTGGGGCACTTCTTGGAGCTCTCCGGTATCAGGGCGCCGCACTCGCCGCACTCCACCAACCTGCCGAGCTGGTACTTGTACAGGTAGAAGGAGAAGGCAATGATCACCAGCAGGACCACCACGATTATCAGTATCCATACCCAGAACGGGATCTCGGTCTCAGTGGTCAAGGGCTTGACCTCGAACGGTACGGAGTACTGCGTCACCGTGCGGTTCCCCGTAACCACCTGGACTTCCATGGCGTAGAAGGAAGGCGCTGCGTTCGAGGGTATCAGCCGGCTGCTCTGGTAATTGCCGTCGGAGTCGGTGAACACGGTGACGGTGTCGCCCACGCTACCGTAGCCTTGAGCGACCACCAAGGTGATGTTCACCTTGACGCCAACCAGCGGGTCGGCGGTGATGTTGTTGGTGACCCTGCCATAGACGTACACCTCGTTGTCCGGGTTATACCAGACCCTGTCCATGTTGATGGTTATGTAGGGCTCCGGTGGGTTGATCACGAAGTCGCGGGAGATCGCGTTGTTTGCCTCGTTGGTCTCCTCGATGGCGAACGCGGAGTCCAAGGTGCATCTCAGCGTGTAGCCGCCGTTGGTAACGTTCACTACCCAAGGCATCTCTATCTCGATGGTCTGGTTGGCATCGACGTCGCGGGATACGGTCCCGATGTTGGTCACGAAGCTGTCAGCGTCGATGGCATCGAACCTGATCTTCACGCTCATGGCCGGGGTGTAGCCGTCGTTGATCACGGTGATCCTGAGCACCAGGCTCTCGCCTACGACGGCCTCGTCGACCTGGTGGCTCCCAGAGGTCACGTTGATCCCGCCTACGAACATCAGATCGGGGCGGTTGTCGACCACGTCCACGGTCTGTACCAAGCGGTTGTTGTTGTAGTTAATCTCGACGATGGTGTGCGCCGGGTTTACGTCGATGGATATGGTCCTGGTCTGGATCTTCCCACCGGCCGCCGGAAGCACGTTCCAGGTCCCGGTCACGACTACCGTCTGCCCGGCCGGGATGCTGGCGACCATCTGGGCGTCGAACATTGTGCCGGTACCGACAGCTCCCTCCCAGAAGTTCACGATCACGTTGGCCGCTCCGGTCTGGCCGATGTTGGTGATCGCGGCGTTGACGGAAACCTGGTCATTGACGTAGATGGCCGTCGCGGGGGAGAATGTCACTCCGGACGGCGTCAGGTCCGCGTAGTTGAGCACGGTCACCGGGAAGGTGACGTTGTTGTCGCTCATGGTGTGCTCGTTCACCGGCGGTATCCCGACGTTCACTTTGATCAACAGGTTGTGGTTGCCCGGGATGTTGGGTACCCATGTAAGGCTGGTCGAGCCAGTGCCGCCGAGCGCGGGCACGTTGGATATCATCCTGTAGCCGAGCAGCACTTGCGACCCGCTAGGCCTGATATCCACGAAGGAAACGTTGACGTTGGCGGCCGCGACGTCCCCGCTGTTGTGCACTATCAACGTCACCGACGCCGTGCTATTGGTCGTCGGGGAGGCGGGGACCACTGTGACGTCAGACGCGGAGATGTAAAGCTCCGCGATGCCCCGAACGCTCACGAAAGTCCAGTTGGTGTTATCGTTCTCGTTCAGCTCCTTGATGGAATTCTCTGGGTCAACTATAACGGAGATGTTGTGCTGGCCCAGAGGATAGGCCGCCTGCCAGACCGCCCTTACCGTTGCTGTGGTCCCTGGCGCGATTTTCTCGACCATCACATCGGCGATGGTGACGCCTCCGTCCTTGAACCTCACGAGGACGCTGTTGGCGGCCACTACACCGCTGTTGCTAACATAGGTGGTCAAGGTGACGTTGTCGCCACGGTAGGGGTTGCTGTTGGAGGCATACAGTGGTGGATCAAGGTCAGGGAGTGCTCCCGGGATGCTCAGGGTCCGTTGGGCAACCTGGTCTATCAGAGGCTCGCTGTAAGGTGGCAACGACACCGACAAGGGCGCGGTCGTCTGGTAGGCCACACCGGCATACCAGTAAGTCGCATTGATGCGATAGTTCCCTAGGAAATTGTTGTTGCTAGCATCGATCCTGTCGCAAAGCGCCGCGAACGTGGCCTTCCCGTTGGCATTGGTCTTTAAGGTGCTGAAGAGCGTACCATTGAGATAGTACCTCATCTGGACGACGGCGTTGGGAATCGGATACCTGTTGCCGTCTAGCACCAGCACCTCAACCCAGCAGAAGTTGTACGCCAATGCGCCTTCGATCGGCCTTATCGCGGGCACGCTCACTCCGTAGAGGTAGGCACGAGCATTGCCTCCGAACGAAGGCCAGAATGTCTGGAAGGTGGTGTTGTACGCCTTCAGGACTGCGTTCGATCCTGTGGGCGCCATTATGTTCGAGCCGATCGTGGAGTTATCAATGACCAGCATGGAGTTGTCAGCGAGGCTTA
>DATIXC010000012.1:0-16502 GCA_035518995.1 Methanomassiliicoccales archaeon
CCTTGGAGGGGGCGGGCGGAGGCGACGTGGAGGCGCGGGAGGTGGCCGAGCTCATGCACCGGCTCAGGCGCAAGGACCTTTTGGCCGAGCTCGGGCGATACTGCCGGGCCGTGGACTGGGACCCTCGCGTCCCGCTTTTCAAGTACCTAATGGAGGGGAGAGCATCGGGCGTCCGCGGGAGGTGAGCTTGATGCTTTCCGTGGCTCGGGCGGCCGTGATCGCGGCCTTGGCGGTGGTGGAGCTTTCTTCATTGCTCCTGGTCTCGCCTTTGGGCATCGTGCTCCCTCTTGGGGCGGCGATGACCATATTCCTCGTCCTAGCCTCCTTCATGCTCTATCGCAACTGGTGGGACTGGTTCACCATCACCTCAGGCCTATTGGTGGTCGTGGGGGTGGCGGCCATCGCTCTGGTTCCGTACACAGGCTATCTCTGGCCCTGGGCCATGCTGGGGGTGGGCCTGGGTGCCATCATGTGCGGGAACCACACTTGCCGCTCTGCCTCAATACTCACCGCGGGCGGCGCCGACAAAGGCCCGATGGAGGACGAGTTCCACCGGGTCGCCGTCCGGGGCTACCTCCGCATATTGCTGTTCATCGGCCTGGTGTGGATCGTGTCGATGTTCATCCTCCTCATCTCCCTCAACGCCGAGATCGGCACCTTGCCCTCCTGGCTCATGGCCATCCTCGCCTTACTGGCCATGGTCGCCCTGGCGCTTTTGGCCTTGGCGAGGCAGACCGAGGGCTGAGAAAAATGCCATATATGCTGGTACGATTGGTGGTCCCGTGAAGGAGTGCGATTTCCTGGTCGTGGGCGGCGGTCCTTCGGGCCTGACCTTCGCCTCGGCCGTAGGCAAGAGAGCGAGGGTGGTGGTGATAGAGGAGCATGAGGCCGTCGGCCAGCCCGTGCAATGCACCGGTCTGGTTACGCCCCGGGTCGTGGAGATGGCGGGTGCCCGCGGTACGGTCCTCAATCGTCTCAGAGGCGGCTATTTCCATTTCCCTGGGGACCAGGTGGCGGAGGTGAGGGGCAAGGCGACCAAGGCTATGGTGGTGGACCGGGCCGCGTTCGACCTGGCCTGCTCCGACCGCGCCAGGGACAATGGGGCGGAGATCGCCCTCGGGGAGAAGTTCGTCGAGGCGAGCCGAGGGCACAGGGTCATGGCCCGCTGCTCGAAGCCTGGAGGCCATCAGGACTACTCGACCAGGCTCATCATCGGCTCGGACGGCTACAAGTCCAACGTGGCCAAGATGTCGGGGCTGCAGGGGCCAAAGGAGTACGTCCGAGGCGTCCAGATGGACATCAGGCACGAGGAGGAGGACCAGGACATGTTGGACGTGTACCTGGGGAAGAGGGTGGCCCCAGGCTTCTTCGCTTGGAAGGTACCCTGTGGCGAAATGACCCGCGTCGGTTTATGCGTCTTCGGGAGCCAGGAGACGCCGCTCACCTATCTCACAGCACTGCTGGGCAGGCTCGGGCTCAAGGACAAGGAGAGGATCAGCGTGATCTCCGGCATGATCCCCATCGGGCCGCCTCCGCGGACCTACGCGCATGGAGCGCTGATCATCGGGGACGCTGCGGCCCAGGCCAAGCCTTTGAGCGGCGGCGGCCTGTACACGGGCATGGTGGCGGCGAGGTGCGCCGCGGACACGGCGTTGGAATGCCTGAGGAACGAAGACTTCAGTGCGGGAGCGCTCTCGGCCTACGAGGGAAGGTGGAAGGCGGAGCTGGGCAAGGAGCTGGAACGAGGGTACCTCATCCGCAGGGCCTTCGTCAAGCTCAGCGACCGCAAGCTGGAGGAGGCGGGCCGAATCCTGTCCCGGGAGGACGTACGGATGGTCCTGGCCGAGGGGGACATCGATTTCCCGGCGGACCTAGCCCCCAGGGTGATAAGGGCCGCGCCCTCGTTGCTCAAGCTCGCGCCCTCCTTCCTGGGCGCGCTGTTCACCAGGGGCCCCGCGAAAAACAATGAATAGGGAGGCGCGGAATCCGGGGATGAGATGAGATTAGCAAGGGTACCGAAGAAGAGCGCCGAGCGGGTCAGGAAGAGGATAGCCGCAAATAGGGCATTGCGCAAGGAAGCTCGCATCTTCGAGGAGGACGGGTACGTGCTAATCCCTCTAAAGGACGGATCCAATGAGCGCGAATTGCTGGGTCCAGAGGTCGAGATAGTGGACGGCGAGGCCCGACCGCGCTCCTGCTATGTCTCGCCCTACCAGCAGGTCCGGGAGAAGCTCTTGCTGCCTGAGCGGCTCGATGCCCTTCTGCCTCAGAAATGGGAGATGTTCGGGGACGTCCTGGTCCTCCGCCTGCCTCATGGCCTGCACGAGGTCAGAGAGCGGATAGCCGAGGCCTATGCCAGCGTCCTCCGCGCAAGGACCGTGTGCCTTGAGAAGGGGATCATCGAAGGCGTCTACAGAACCCCCAACGTCGAGGTCATCTGGGGCGACGGCACGGAGACGGTGCACCTGGAGAACCGCATCCTGTACAAGTTCGATGTGGCCAAGGTTATGTTCTCGTCCGGCAACTTCCCTGAGAAGAAGCGCATGTCCGAGCTGGATTGTCGCGGCGAGACGGTGGTGGACATGTTCGCGGGGATCGGCTACTTCACCCTCCCCCTGGCGGTCCACGCGAAAGCCGACAGGGTCGTCGCTTGCGAGATCAACCCCGTGGCCTACTCATATCTGAAGGAGAACGTCGCCCTGAACGCCGTGGAGCGGAAGGTCGAGCCGGTTCTGGGGGACAACCGTTCCCTGCACGGCGCGGGCTTCGCGGACCGGGTGCTGATGGGGTACTTGGGGACGACCCACGAGTTCCTACCCAAGGCGTTCAGCCTGGTACGGCCAGGCGGGGTGGTGCACTACCACGAGGCATGCCCGTTGGACGAATGGCCTCTGAGACCGCTCAGGCGCATCGCGGAAGCGGCTGGGAGGAGAGGCTTCCAGGTAATTTACAAGGGCGAGGTGAAGTCGTTCGCCCCCTCCGTGTCGCATTACGTGATCGACGTCCTCGTGCTCGACTAGCCGCGCTAGCATCTGCGCTGCAGGCCCTCTCCGGAGCCGGACGCCGTGAGCATGTTCTCCAGGGCCTCGTGGTACGCGTCCCCGGAAGCGTCCAGCAGGACCTTCACGAAGTCCGCCAGGTACTTGCCGAAGTCCTTCTCCTCTGTGGTGAACTGCCAGGCCCTGGACTCCGCCTCGCCCACGGCCGCCAGGAACGCGTACACCACTGCCTTCCCCCGGTGCTCCTTGGGCTTGTTCCTGTCGATCGTTTGCAGAAGCCCGGTCCTCCCCGAGGATTTGTACGCGCGGGCCAGGTCGTCGGCCAAGGCCCCTATTGGGCCCCTGGACGAGTACTGGGGCAACTGGTCGATTATCCCCTTGCAGCGCTGCAGGCGATAGGACTCCTGGATCATCTGCCCTGGAGGCATGCTGCCTTGGCTGGCCTGGAGGGGCTTCCAGATGTCTGGTGACGCCACCTGGTTGAGCAGGGCCTCCTTGGCCTCGCCCCACAGGTCCGCCACCACCTTTGCGGTCTGGTCGGAGGGGGATAGAATGACCATGGGCTTGCTGCGCACCAGGCCGGCGATTGCCGTCACCTCCGCCTCGCTGCCCTTCAGCGCCTTGATGAACGCCTCCTTGTCCCGGCCGTAGCAGTCGTTGCCCAGGATGTATAGCTCGCCAGAGGTACGACGCAGCGCCTCCTTCCTCTCTGAAAGGAACCGAGCGATGAGCGTGGCGTCGTCTATGCTGCCCTTGCGGTAGGAGCTCATCAGCTCCGCGCTCATGGAGAATGGGGACTTGGTGGGGCACTCGGAGTGCGCCACGCACTTGGGCGAGTACCGTACCTCCACCTTGAAATCGTCAGTGGGGTCGCGGGCCGCGATCCTAGAGGTCATACCGTGCAAAAGGTTCACGTCGCTGGCGCATTCGGAGCAGACGGTGATGAGGGTCGAGGCCGATTTCCAATCCAGCGTCAACGACAGGGTCGCTCCCGGGTGGCCGCAAGAGCCGTCGGCCGTAAGCTCGTAGGGGGCGTCGGCCAGCGCTTCCCGCACGAAGGCCTTGGGGGCCCTGGCCTCGTCCGCGCACTTCAGGCCTGTCTCCTCGGAGTAGATGTGCAGGTCGTCGTCGCGCGCTATGTCCCAGAAGGCGAGGAGGCGCAGGTCCGGGTCGTCGAAGTACTGCACCCCTATCAGCTTCTCTTGGTCGACCTTGCCCCGGACGGCAAAGGACACCGTGCCTGAGGGCAGCTCCTTCACGGTCAGGAAGGGTATCTTCCCCGAGGCCGCCAGCGATATCGTGGCGGCGTAGGCGCGCACCAGCTGGTCGCCGTGCGATGCCATGCTGATCAGGGCGTCGGGGTCATCGCTGTACCTCTCCACCTTCTCCATCTTCCTGAGGAGCTTGTCGAACGGGCAGCGGCGGCAGGCCTGTTCGCACTTTGGCAGCAACAAGGAGGGGTCCTTTGCTAGCAGCCTTGACTTCTCCAGAAGGTCCTTCTCAAGCCCCTTAGGGGTGGCCTTGACCCCGCGAAAGCGGACATTGCGCATGCAGTTGGGCGAGTCACGCCCCAGCGATATTTAACTTTTCTAAGCCCCCGGCATGCGCACGAAACTTTGTTAAGCCACCGAGCCCTACGTTCATCCGGAAGGGGTGCGATGCCAGAGCTCAAGGCCTACACCGAAGGCTACGCCAAAGGCTATGAGGAGGGGCTCAAGGAGGCCTGGGAGGAGTTCATCTCCCTGACTAACAAGGGCTACACCGGTAGAGAGATCCAGATCCTTGCCAAGAGCCAGCGCGCGACCATCATCGAGAAGGTCGAGCGCCGCAAGAGGAAGATGATGGCCGACATTGAGTTCGCCGAGCCGATCGAAGAGGTGCCCGCCCGGCCTCAGCCGCCCCCCGCCCCCTTGGCGACACCAGCAGCGCCCCCTCTGGACATCCAGCCGGGCGGGATGTACCTGGTCAAGGACAAAGGGTTGGAAGGCGCGCTGGAGCTCATGACGAAGGGCGCACCAAAGAGCAAGGGGCTCTGCATCCTGAGGACGCATCCGGACGTGGTCAGGAAACGCTTCAATTCCGACTTCACGATGGTATGGCTCACAAAGACCGAATCCTGCCCGGTCGACGATCCCCAGAGCAGGTGCGAGTTTGTCTCTCCCACGGACCTGCCTAGGCTGAACACCATGATAAAGTCCTTCCTGGCCGAGAACAGGGGCGGCAGGGTGCTCCTGGAGGGCATGGAGTACCTCGTGACCCAGAACGAGTTCAAGAACGTGCTCAAGTTCCTCCAGGTCATAAGGGACCAGGTGATCCTGGCCAAGGGCATAATGCTCGTGCCCCTGGACACGGCCGTGCTCGAGGAAAGAGACCTCAAGGCGCTGGAATGTGAGATGAGCTGACCAGCAAATTCGCATTATCAATCAGATGGGCTGGTGCGGTAGGGAGCGCTAGAAACGCATGCCCGCCTACCTGCTCATGTAGATCTCGATCGAGGAGACGTTGGCGGTGCCTCCGCCCTCGCCCTTGAGGACCTCGGTATCGATTTTGATGTCCCTTATCGCCGCCTCTTGGATGAACCTGTGCCTCACGATCTCGGCCACGTCGACCGCTCTGCTGATGGCCCTGCCGCGCGCCTTGATGGTCACTTCCTTGCAGCCGTTGTTGAATTGGGTGACCACCGCGAGCACGTAGTTCATTGTAGGCTTGTTGCCGATATAGACCGTGCCCTCGTCGCCCACTGAAGCATTCCTGCCTGCTTCCTTAACCATGCCAGAGCACAATATATAAACCTTGTTACCCGCCTGGCCAGCATGCTGGATACCCTGCACCCCTCCTTCATGAAGGCGGGTCGGCTCGGAGCGGTTAGCGCTCCATGGGCGGTCCGCTCCTGTCTCGATCTATCTCAAGGATAGATGCCCCTCAGCTCTAGCGCCTTGGCGACCTCGCCTAGGGCGAGCATGTACGCGGCCGTGCGCATGTCCACCTTCTTCTCCTTGGCGATCGAGAAGACGCTGTTGAAGGCGTTGGTCATTATGGCCCTCAGCCTCTCCTTGATCTCGTCCACGTTCCAGAAGAAGAACTGTAGGTCCTGGACCCACTCGAAGTAGGAGACGGTGACGCCCCCGGCGTTGGCGAGGATGTCGGGTATCAGCATGACCCCCTTCCTGTAGAGGACCTCGTCCGCCTCTGGGGTGGTTGGCCCGTTGGCGCCCTCGGCCAGGATCTTGGCCTTGACCGCCTTGGCGTTGTCCTTGGTGATGACGTTCTCCATGGCGGCGGGCACTAGGATGTCCACGTCAAGCTCCAGGAGCTCCTCGTTGGTTATCTCCTTGCTCCCGGGGTAACCGACCACGCTCCCTCCCTTCTTCTTGTATTCCTGGACACGGACCGGGAACAGGCCCTTGGAGTCGTAGATGCCGCCTGTGGAGTCGCTCACCGCCACCACGTTGCATCCCGCCTCCTGCTGCAGCAACCTGGCGGTGTGCCATCCGACAGTGCCGAACCCCTGCACCGCCACCGTGGCCCCATGGATGTCGAGCTTCTTGGCCTTGCAGGCCTCCTGGATGACGTACATCACGCTCCTGGACGACGCCTCCTCCCTTCCCTGCGAGCCACCTATCTGGATGGGCTTTCCGGTCACCACCCCAGGGACGCAATGGCCGATGTTCATGGAGTAGGTGTCCATGAACCAGGCCATTGTCTGGGCGTCTGTGTACACGTCGGGCGCAGGGATGTCCTCGTGGGGCCCGATGATGATGGAGATGTCGCTGGCGAAGCGCCTGGTAACTCGCTCCAGCTCGGCCTTGCTCAGCTTCTTGGTGTCGCAGGCCACGCCGCCGTAGGCACCGCCGAAGGGGATGCCGACCACGGCGCATTTCCAGGTCATCCACATGGCCAGGGCCCTGACGTCGTCAAGGGTGATGCTCGGATGATAGCGGATGCCTCCCTTGCAGGGCCCGCGCACGGAGGAGTGCTGAACCCTATAGCCTTGGAACACTCGGATGGACCCATCGTCCATCTTGACCGGAAAGTTGACTCCCAGCTCACGCATGGGCGTCTTGAGGACGTCGATCACCCCGTCATCCATGCCCATCATCTTGCCGACGCGCTCCACATGCTGCTTAGCCAATTTGTAAGGGTTATGGCCGGTCATGAGTTCGCCTTGGTTCACGGATGGGGCTGCGGGTATTTGAGTATGAAGGAAGTCCGCCCGGCATCTGGCCCATTTCAGGATTGGCGCCGGTGGTCGGTGAAAACGACGCCCGAGAAGGGGAGTTGGGAGGGTTTATTAGCCATCGAACGTCAATTGCACGAGGTAAATGCGCAATTCGGATATCGCCGCCATCCTCGAAGAGGTCGCTGACCTGCTAGAGCTGAAGGGCGTCGCCTTCAAGCCCAACGCCTACCGCAAGGCCGCGAAGAACATCCGGGAGTTGAAGCAGGAGCTGGAGGACTATAGAAAGAAGGATGACCTGCGCTCCATCCCAGGGGTGGGGGAGGCGATAGCCAAGAAGGTCGAGGAGATCCTGGACACGGGGAAGCTGGAGTACCTGGACGAGCTCAAGGACGAGCTGCCGGCGGGGCTCCTGCAGCTAATGGAGGTCCCGGACATAGGGCCCAAGACGGCCATGCGCCTGTACAAGGAGCTGAGGATAACCAACCTCCACGAGCTGAGGGCCGCCGCGGAGGCCCATCAGATCCGCGAGCTAAAGGGGTTCGGGGAGAAGTCCGAGGAACGGGTGCTCCAGGGAATCGCCCTGCTCGAGAGGAGGAGCGGGAGGATGCTACTGGGCTACGCCTACCCCATAGCGGACCGCATGAGGGCGTTCGTGCAGGATCGCGCCAAGCTCAAGCTCATCAGCCTCGGGGGCTCGCTGCGCCGCATGAAGGAGACCATAGGCGACATCGACCTGCTGGCGGGGAGCGACGACGTGGGCAAGGTCATGGACGCGTTCGCCGCCTACCCCGAGGTGGAAGAGGTCCTGGAGCGCGGCACAACCAAGTCCGTGGTCAGGCTCAAGGACGGCACACAGGTGGACCTGAGGGTGGTCAAGGAGGCGGAGTACGGCGCCGCCCTGCAGTACTTCACGGGGAACAAGGAGCACAACGTGGAGCTGCGCTCGATGGCCAACGACCAAGGGATGAAGCTCAACGAGTATGGCCTGTTCCGGAAGGAAGGCAACCAGGTCGTGGCCAGGGAGAAGGAGGAGGATATCTATCGGGCCCTCGGGCTGCGCATCATGCCCCCGGAGCTGCGGGAGAACCGAGGGGAGATCCAGGCATCGCTTAAGGGCGAGCTGCCCCGATTATTGGAGCTTGGCGACATCAAGGGCGACTTCCACGTCCACACCCTGGCGAGCGACGGGTCCAGCACCATCGAGGAGATCGCCTATGCCGTCAGGAAGCGGGGGTACGAGTACGTGGGCATAACCGATCACTCCCAGAGCCTGGGGGTGGCCAACGGCCTTAGCGTGGAACGGCTGAGGGGCAACATGGACATCGCCAGGAACATCATGGAACGGGTGGACGGGGTGAAGGTGCTAATTGGCGCCGAGGTGGAGATCCTTGAGGATGGGAAGCTCGATTACCCGAGCGACGTCCTCAAGGAGCTGGATTATGTCGTGGGCGCGGTGCACTCCAAGTTCAAGATGCCCGAAAGGGGTATGACGAAGAGGATAATCGCCGCGCTCTCCAACGAGCACCTGACCATCTTGGCGCATCCGACGGGAAGGGTCCTTGAGCAAAGGGAGCCTTACGCATTCGACAAGGACGAGGTGTTCCAGGCCGCCAAGGACAACGAGGTGTGCCTGGAGCTCAATGCCTTCATCGAGCGGCTGGACCTCAGCGACGTGGACTGCATTAGGGCGAAGGAGATGGGAGTGAAGGTGGCCATCGGCACGGACGCTCATTCGCTCGCCCAGCTCGACTATATGTTCTATGGCGTGGCCACAGCACGGAGGGGATGGCTGGAGCCCGCGGACGTCCTCAACTCCCTTCCACTGTCCGATCTGGTGGACTTCCTGAGGCGATGAGCTCCCCGACAACGTTTATCAGGGGCAAGCTGGATACGCATCATTGGTGCGAAATTGAGCATAGAGGGGACAGCTGCCAGCATCAGGTCGATGGAAATCCGTGGAGCGGCGGAGATAGCCAGGAAGGCCGCGGAAGCCTTGCGACAGGAAGCCGCCGACTACACCGGCCAGGACGCCCAAGCGCTGTGGGCCAAGATGCAGAACGGGAAGGCGATCTTGCTCGCGTCCCGGCCCACCGCTGTCTCCCTTTGGAACGGGGTGCAATCAGTATTCAAGGGCACGTCACCCGATCTGGGTGCCACAGGGCTGCGAAGGGCCATAATTTCCAACGCCGAGGCTTTTATAAGGCGCTCCAGGGAGGCCGTGGACATCATCGGCCGCATAGGCTCCAAGAGGATCAGGGACGGCGATAAGGTCCTTACACATTGCAACTCCAAAGCGGCATTAAGCGTGATAATCCAGGCCCATAGAGAAGGGAAGAGCATCGAGGCGTTCATCACCGAGTCCAGGCCCTGGCGGCAAGGCTTGCAGACGGCCAAGGACCTGGCGGCCGCCGGCCTCAGGCCGACCATGATCGTCGACTCGGCGGCACGATGGCTCATGAAGGACGTGGACGTGGTGGTCGTCGGGGCGGACACCATCTGCTCGAACGGAGCGCTCATCAACAAGATCGGGACCTCGCAGATCGCCCTCGCGGCCCACGAGGCGCGCGTCCCCTTCCTCGTGGCGGCGGAGACGTTCAAGTTCTCCCCGAAGACCATGTACGGGGAGCTGGTGGAGATCGAGGAGCGGGACTCCTCCGAGGTGGTCAAGCCAGGGGAGGTGCCGGAAGGGACGAAGGTGCTCAACCCGGTGTTCGACGCGACTCCGCCTGAGTACATCGACGCCATAATCACGGAGGTGGGGGTGGTCCCGCCCTCGGCCGCCTACGAGATCATCGTCAAGGAGCTGGGCCAGGAATTCATATTCGAGAGGAACTAGGGTGAGAGCATGGAATATTCCGAGAAGTACCTGCATCTAGGGGAGAAAATCGACCTCGACGCGAACGTGGTCTGCGTATACCGGGTGAGGACCGAGCTCCCCATGAAGACCGCAGCCGCGGCCATCGCCACTGAGCAATCGACCGGAACGTGGACTGGCCTCAGCACCCTGGACGAGAAGGTGTTCGAGGCCTACAGCGGCAAGGTCATCGACATCGAGGGGGAGAGGTGCACCATCGCCTTCCCCGTGGACGATTTCTCCTTGGACATAGGAGGGGTCCCGCAGATCATGTCGGTCATCTGCGGCAACCTGTTCGGACTGGACGCCCTGCAGGGTGTGCGGCTGGAGGATTGCCTCTTCCCCGGGAGCATGGTCAGGGAGTTCAAGGGGCCGAAGTTCGGCATCGCCGGAATGCGCAAGACCCTTGGACGCCCGCAGAAGCCCTTGGTGGGCACCATCGTCAAGCCCAAGATCGGGCTCCCTCCGAAAGGGTATCGCGATTACATCTACGAGGCGGGCATGGGAGGGCTCACCAACGGCAAGGACGACGAGACCCTCAGCAACCAGAGGTTCTGCCCCTTGGAAGAAAGGGTGGTGGCCATCGCTGAGGCCATAGACGAGGTCAGGCAGGAGACGGGCCATCGTATGATGCACGCCATCAACGTGACCACCCGCGGCGACAAGGTGCTGGAGGTGGCGGAGAAGGCCCAGGAGCTAGGCGCCACCGAGCTGATGGTGGACGTCCTCACGGCCGGGTTCGCCGCCGTGCAGGTCCTGGCGGAGGACCCCTCCATCAAGCTGCCCATCCATGTGCATAGGACGTTCCACGCCGCCTTCACCCGCGACCCGCACCATGGCGTAGCCTGGAGCGTCTTCGCCAAACTGATCAGGATGTGCGGAGGCGATGCCGTCCACATAGGCACGTTCGGCGTTGGGAAGATGCACGGCGACGCCAAGGAGGACCTTGCCTCGCAGAAGGCCTGCACCGAGAAGATGGGAGGGTTGAGGCCGGTCATGAGCGTCTGCTCCGGGGGGGTGCATCCCGCCTTGGTGGAAAAATTGGTCAAGGTCGGCGGCAAAGATATCCAGATCCAGGCGGGAGGGGGCGTGTCCGGGCACCCCAAGGGGGTGCGCGGGGGCGCCATGGCCCTATCTCAGGCGGTAGACGCCGCCGCTGCGGGGATACCTGTCAAGAAATACGCGAGGGACCATGAGGAGCTGCGCATGGCGCTGGAGAAGTGGGGATCGAGATGAAGCTCAAGGCCAAGTACATAGACATGGACACGGGCGAGATCACCGCCCTGCTGCACGTCAGCGATTGCCAGGAGATGGGCGTCAGGGAGCAGGACCGCATCAAGCTGAAGCACGAGAACGAGACCGTCACCGCCATCGTCCACACCACCGAGAGGTATCTCAAGCCAGGCGAGGTCGGCCTGTTGGGAAGGGCCTTCCAGTTCATCGGCCCCGAGGTCGGGGAGAGCCTGGAGGCCATGCCCACTGGCAAGCCGGAATCGGTGGAGTTCATCCGCAAGAAGATGGACGGCCTGGAGCTGACCACGCAGGAGATAGGGACCCTGGTGACGGACATCTCGCTAAGGAACCTGTCCCAGGTGGAGCTCTCCGCCTACGTCACCGCGCTGCACATCAACGGCATGAACATCCGCGAGACCGTCGACCTCACCAAGGCCATGGTGACCACTGGAGAGACCATCCAGTTCGACCGCGGGCCGGTCTTCGACTTCCATTCCGTAGGCGGGGTGCCCGGCAACAAGGTCACCCTGCTGGTGGTCCCGATCGTGGCCGCAGCGGGGCTGCTCATCCCCAAGACCTCTTCGAGGGCCATTAGCTCGGCGGCGGGGACGGCGGACATCGTGGAGGTGTTCGCCAACGTCAACTTCGATGCCAAGAGGCTGAAGAAGATCGCCGAGGAGGTCGGAGGGATCATGGCATGGGGGGGAGGGCTGAACCTGGCCCCGGCCGACGACATCATCATCAGGGTGGAGTACCCGCTGGGGATCGATCCCCACGCCCAGCTTCTCGCCAGCGTGATGTCCAAGAAGAAGGCGGTGGGCGCCAACCACCTGCTGATCGACATACCGATGGGAGTGGGCACGAAGGTCCCGACCATGGAGATGGCCAAGCAGTACGCGCGCGACTTCATCGAGCTGGGCGAGAAGCTGGACATAAGGGTGGAGTGCGCCGTCACCTACGGCGGACAGCCCGTGGGGAGGGCCATCGGCCCGGCCCTGGAGGCCAGGGAAGCAATATCCATCCTCGAGGGCTCGAAGTCCCCCAACAGCGTGGTGGAAAAGACCCTGACCCTGGCCGGCATACTGCTGGAGATGGGCGGGGTGATGAGAGGGACCGACAACGCCCGCGAGATACTGGAGTCGGGCAGGGCGCTGGAGAAGTTCCGGGAGATCGTCAAGGCGCAGGGCGGGAACCCCGACCTGAAGTCCACGGACATCGCCATCGGCAAGTTCAAGGCCGACGTGCTGGCCAAGAAGTCGGGCTACCTCGGCTCGATCATGAACAAGCAGCTGGTGCAGATAGCGAGGGCCGCGGGCTCCCCCAAGGACAAGGGGGCTGGGCTCATCATCTACAAGAAGGTGGGGAGCAAGGTGGACGCGGGCGAGCCTCTTTACACCATCTACGCAGACAACGACAACAAGCTCAACGAGGCGGTCAACCTGGCGAAGAAGCTGGAGCCGATGGCGGTTGAGGGCATGGTCCTGGCCCGGATGCCCGGGATCACCCGCTTCCAGTCCTGACGCGCTTCTCGCTCCGCCTCTGCTCCGCAATCGCCTGGGCCAACGTGAGCTCGCCCGTCGCCACGGCGTGCGCTAGCGCGGTGGAGATGGTGACCCCGCCCTGGCTCTCAATCCTGGACAGCCTCTGGATGTCACGCACCTCCCCGGGCGTCGGCGCGACCTTGGGCGGCTCGTCCAGAAGCTCGCCCTTGGTCATGGCTATGCGCTTGGCTGCGGCAACGTCCGGCTCCTCGGAGCGCACAGATGTGCCGGTCTCGTCCACCAGCTCCACCTCGCTGAAGAGCGGCCAGATGGAACGGATGATGCGATTGCCCTTGGTAGGGTCACCGTCGCCCACCCTCGCTATGGCCTTAGAGAAGGAGAGGCACTTCAGGAGGCGGGCGAGGCTGTCCGCGACGTGCTCGGGCGAGCCGACCGTCTCGCTGGCCAGAAGTTTCCCTTCGCCGAATATCGCAACGCCCGTGCTCTTGCCAGGGTCTATACCGACGATGACCGTGTGGTACTTTGTCCCTCCAGCTAGGAGGCAGTGTGCGGTGTTGACAGCCTCCTCGGGATCGTCCAGGCTGACCACCTTACCGAAACGGATGCTGTCCCTCTCCTTCGGAGTGGTTATGACCACGCCCACAGTATGCGGCACGGCCCCGCTCCTTCCGAGGGAGACGAAGGGCTCGCCCCTCTCCTTCAGCAGCATGACCACCTGGTAGAAGAAGCGGAAGTCGTTGGTGAAGACGCCGATTACCTTCATCCAGAACTTTCAGCGCGGAGATAGGGCATAATCCTTTCTAGCTCTTCGTCCCGCGCCCGCCCACCCTGTCCAGGTCCTCGCTGAGGACCGCCCTAAGGCCGAAGTAGCCTATGGCGCTCACGATGGCGAAGATCGCCACCCCTCCCCATAGCAGGAAGGGCTCGCCCTTGAACGCGTCGTAAAGTACGCCTCCCACGAACGGACCCAGGGACCAGCCAGTTGAGGTGAACAGGCCGAAGATGCCCATGTACCTGCCCCTCTCGTTCTCGGGGGAGAGGTTGGCCACCAGGTTCATGGAGGAGGGAGAGGTGATTATCTCCCCCAGGGTGATCACCACCATGCTGCCTGCAAGCATCCAGAAGCTCGTGGCGAAGGCCACCGAGAAGTAGCCGGCGGCATAGACCAAGGCGCCCACGGCGGTAACCGAGGTCATGCGGAAGCGGACTATGTACCTGGCCAGCGGCAGCTGCGCGACCACCACGATTATCCCGTTGACGGCATAGAGGTACCCGATCTCGGTTAGGCTCATCCCCACCTCCTCAGTGGAGTACACGGAGTACACGGAGGACATCTGGGCCATGACCAGCCACAAGAATATCGAGAAGAAGCTGAAGAGCAGGAATGGCAGGGCGTGCTCCCTCAGCTGCTTCAGGTCGAAGAGAGAGAGGATCTTGCGCCCCAGGTCCCTACGGCACGACTCCTTCACGAAGAGGAAGATTATGACGGCGACCGTCGCGCTGCAAATGGCGGTTAGGAGGTAGAGAGTGCTATAGCCCCAGATGGCTAGAAGGCCTCCGAGAAGAGGGCCAAGGGTCCATCCGATGTTTTGCCCGATGCGCAAGAGGCCATATGCCTCCAGCCTCTTGCTGGGGGCCACCACGTCCGCGATCATGGCGTTGGTCGCGGGCTCGAAGAGCGAGCCGACGAAGGACGAGCAGACCACCAGGGCAGCGATGGACAGGAAGTCGTTGACATAGTAGATGACCACGCTGATGCCAACGAATATCAAAGCCCTCGAGGACATGGCCAGGATCATGATGTTCCTGCGGCCGAACCGGTCCGCCACCTCCCCACCGATGATCTGACCTAGCGCTCCGAAACCGGTGGAGACCAGGAACACCAGGCCTATGGTGGTCATGGGTATGCCCAGGTCGACGTAGAAGTAGATGCTGAGGAAGGGGATGACGATGGAGAAGCCAGTGGCTGAGATTATCCTCCCCACGAACAGGGCCCACACGCGACGGTCGAACTGCGTAAGGAAGTTGTTCAGAGCCGTTCCTCTTCCTCGAGATCCCACTCTCTTGTGAGGTAAGCCCAGATTTTGGTGATAGATAAATCTGTTGGCTGGGCGTCCAGAAGATTTCGTTCAGAATCATTCGCAAAGAGAGACTTGTCGCCGATGAAGTTGTAATCGTCGAAGCACTTTCCAATCCGCTTCGATTCGAGGGTAGGTTTCATCCTTTGAGGAATTCATAGATGGGATGCTCCCAGATTAGATGGGGATGGAAGGAAGATGGAGATGCCGGGCTCGACCAAGGTCTTCGCATGCGACCGCCTATCAGGGAAGGTAAGGGAAGCGTTGGAGCTCGAAGGCTTGAGGGAGGTCGAGGTGATCCCCTTCCATAGCGATGCGAGCGACCGCCCTGGAGCGAGTGCTGCGGACCTGAGGTCGAAGCTTGCAGCCTTGGCCGACAACGACCCGGTCCTCCTCTTGGCCACCCAACAAGATCTCAACGCCTTGGGCGAGTTTCCAGGTTGGTACGCCAGATCATCCTTGGGATCCTGCCTGGAGGGCGTGGAGGTTGATGCTTTGAGACCAAGGGTGCGGCAGGGCATAAGCGAGGCTCGATTGCTCTTGGAGCTAAAGCGGGCGAAGGATGAGGCCATCAACCAAGCCAGGATGCGCTCCGACTACGCCCTGGCCTTCGACCTGCTGGAGCGGATAAGCCAAGGGACGGAGGAGGAGCCCGTGACCGGAGCCATCGTCGACGTCCTGAACATGCTCTTCTCCCCGGGCGAGGTCGAGTACTTCGCACTCCACCCATCAGGGGAGGTCCAGCTCTTCGATTACGAGAAGGGCAGCTTCGCCCGACTGAACGGCGGAATCAAGCCCTCCCTGCTACAGGGAGCGAACCACTGGGACGAGGCGCTGAGCGGCTTCAAGCTGAAAGTGGAGAACAAGGGCAGGGTCCTTGGCGTCGCCGTGCTCAGGGACCTGAGCTTCCCGGAGTTCAAGAGCGAGTACCTGAATCTGGCCTCCCAACTGTCGACCGTGTTCGGCCTAGCGGTGGCCAATGCCCGGACCTTCAGGAGCCTGCGGTCCTCCGAGTCGCAGGTGGAGAAGGCGCTGGCCCTGGAGAGCACCATGCTGTCCATATCCCAGAGGCTCTTCGGCCGCGCCGACCTCGACACCACCATCGGCGACGCCCTGGCCCAGGTGGGCGAGGCCATCGGCTGCTCCCGAGCGCTCCTGCTGCAGCATCCACCATACCTCACGTCCCTGAGCTGCACCAACGAATGGGTCGTTCCCGGAGTTACGAGGATCCAATCCACGCTGTCGACCGTCCCTGCAGAGCTGCAAGAGTGGCTGATGGAAAGTGCGCAACACGAAGGAACGGTCAGGGCACTCAACGTCCTGTCGATCGGCGTTGAGGACAGGAAAAGGCTGTCGACCCTGACGCAGGGAGGCGTCTCCTCCATGCTGCTGGCCCCGATATTGGTCGAAGGGAGGCAGGAAGGGTGGGCCTTCATGCAGCGGATCGGGGGGAAGACGTCCTGGGAGGAGGAGGAGGTCGGCCTGCTCCGCTTCCTGACGCAGAACATCAGCCTGGCGCTTCAGCGGCGCAAGGCCCAGGAAGACATGGCGAAGTTGGCCGAGTCCGTGGCCATGAGCAACAAGGTCCTTAGGCACGACATACGCAACGAGCTGATGGTGCTGAGCGGCTTCAAGCTGAAAGTGGAGAACAAGGGC
>DATIXC010000013.1:0-5373 GCA_035518995.1 Methanomassiliicoccales archaeon
GCATTGGTGGTATCGAAGAGCTCGTTAGAGTCGGCTAAGTAACCGCTAAACTCAAGTCGGACGATGTCCCCCTTGCTGATCTTGACCTCATCATCAGGCATTAACTTCACCAGTGTGTTCCATTGAGATGAATGGTCGTCATCGATTCGCTATTATTATAGTTTTCGACGGTTCCGATGCTATTCAGAGGTCAGCCCTTCCACGGCCTTCCGGTCCAGCACCTTGATCAACTCGATGACCAGCCTTAGGGTCGAGTCTATGTCGGCAGTGTCGATAACGCCGACATGGGAATGGATGTGCCTCGTCGGCACGCCCACTGCTATGCTCGGGACCCCGATGTTCGAGGTGTGGATGGGCCCGGCGTCGGTGCCCCCCATGGCGACATGGGTCAGCTGGTAAGGGATCTTGTTCTTGTCGCAGATCCCGATTATCATCTCCTTTAACGCCTGGTTCGGGATCATGCTGGCATCGTAAACGGTGATCGCGACCCCCTCTCCCATCTTCGCCGGCGCCTGGTGCTGCTCTATGCCAGGGACGTCTCCAGCGATGTCGACGTCCAACACAATGGCCGCATCCGGTTTCACGAATGCGGCCGCTGTCCTAGCGCCCCTGGCGCCGACCTCCTCTTGTACTGTGGAAGCCCCTACCACGCGGTTGGGGTGCGAGACCTTTTGCGCCTTCAGCTGCTTGACCACCTCGGCGGCCATGAAGGCGCTTACCCGGTTGTCGAACGCCTTCCCGAATATTATCTTGCGCTCCCCCGTTTCCTTGCCGTCCTTGAAGGTCTTCTTATCCACACTAAAGAAATTGGAGTCGGGCACGATGGCGTCACCGATCCTTATCCCCATGGCCTGGACCTCGTCCTTGTTCGAGGCCCCCACATCGATGAACATCTTCTCCTTGGTCACGACCTTCTTCCTTTCCTCCTGGTCCATGACGTGAGGAGGCTTGCAGGCGATGACCCCTCGCACCATCCCCTTGCTGCCCATGACCTGGACGCGCTGACCCAGCAAGACCTGGTCGAACCACCCTCCCAAGGGATTGAAGGTCAGGTATCCTAGCGGGTTCACGCTGGTCACCAGGAACCCTATCTCATCGACATGGCCGGGAATGAGGATTAAGGGGCCGCTCTTCCTTCCTACCCTGTCGAAAAATAAGTTGCCCATTTTGTCCGAGTAGACCTTGTTCGCATATGGCTTGACATAGTCCTTGATCAATCGTACAGGCATGGCCTCGAAGCCGGAGGGGCCAGGACTATTGCACAGACGTTCCAAGAACTCCAATGATTTTCCATCCAATCGGAACCACTTCCTTTTTGTGGTGCAACATTATCGGACGGATATTAAAGTTGCCCGAACCCCATCGCTCGTCCAGACGCTTTAAAGCCTGACCACGAGACGGCAAGGACCGCCATCGCAGATCGCCGAAGTGACGAGGATGACATCGACCTTCCTTCCTAGAACCGTCTCGAAGAGCTCCTTATTGAAGCCGACGCTGCACATGCAATAAGTATGAGACTGGAAGCGCTCTGGGGCATCTTTAACCTGGCCACATAGACAGGCTGGGTATTCTACGATGATCGCCCCTTGCTCGGTGATTCTGTAATGTGCCTTACCGCCCTCGATCTCGTTCAGTTTTTCCAGGAACTCCTCGAGGCTATTCGATTCCTGGAACAAAGCCTTCCTCACCTTCTGATGCGTGGGGCCGCAGCACAGCCTCCCGCACCTCTCCATTATCCTGACCCTAGACTCCTCGTCGAACGTGGACTCCAAGCGTTCCATGGTCTGGCGGGTGAGCTCGGCCTTCTCCTCACCTTTCCTTCCACTCTCGTACACGTAGGCAGGGAGCATCACCCGGTGAGCGTCATCCACACCGGACTCCCTCACTATCGACTTGGTGATCCTGCCCATCCTTCCCTTAGTCGGAGGGTCCCTCTCTCCCTTCATCGATGCATCCCATTCGGCAATCGATTCTGGGGGGAAATAGCTTGCCCTAGTTTCCAGACGCCGTTGGTAGGAATAGGCATAAATCCTTTGGATGGTTACGAGAGGCGAGGCCACCATAGCTCAGCCTGGTTGAGCGGCTGACTTGTAATCAGCAGGTCGGGAGTTCAAATCTCCCTGGTGGCTCTTTTTTTATCATCGAGGAACCGCCATGACTAAAAAGGAATTGGAATCGAACCGATACCTCTGGGATGAGCAGACGTCAGCAGCCATCCAGATCGCACATTATTTTTCTTTGATGGAGTGCAGTTAAGATTCGATGTCCAAGGGACGTACACCGACCGAGAGGCAATGGTCAAATGCAATGTGACGCTCGGATGACAGTATCCGGTCTCCGAGTTCATCGGTTATATGATTCGCTCAGTGTTGAGAAACAGACCACGTCATTGTTCCCGTACTTCAAAAGGCATGCATCGATGCGAGCGGGGCCGACGGCACATGGCATGTGCTAGACGATGTCCTTGTTTCCTCATGCTGTTATCCGTTAAGGGATCGTAGCCGACGCGATTGAGCTTCTTCCTCGATGGCCATTTATAGCCAAACAGTGTCATCCGGATCGAAATCTAGCTTGATGACAAGAATCCTGAATGGATTTTCGACGATCGGATTCCCGTGGACATCCCCTGGCTCGCAGATGAGCACGTCGTTTGACTCCATCGAGACCACCTCGTTATTGACCTTGAATGTTGATGGGTCAAGGGCGATGAAGACCTCCTTCGTCCTTTTGTGATAATGGAAAGGGACGCTCTGGCCTGGAAAAAACTTCACCTCCTGCAGGAGGGTGCCCGCGTCACCGAGCTCTCCATCGGAAACTAGCACCCTTTTGCAGTAACCTTTGCCCTCTACCCAAGGCAGCCTGCCTGCTCGGTAAAGCCTCATTCTGACGCGCTCCAGCCTGGATACCTCTCCGAACTATTTGACATCCTTGACCGCGCCTTCGAGCACGGCCAACCCAGCGTCGAGCAATTCCATGGAAATGTTGAGGGGCGGGATGATCCTGATGCCGGATTTGCCGCATCCGATGGCCACCAGCCCCCGCTTGAAGCAGAGCTGCTCGACCGCGTCCCTCTCCTTGCATGCCGGCGCCTTCGTCCTCCTGTCCTTCACGAGCTCGATGGCTTGCATCAGGCCGAGACCCCTGACATCGCCTATCAGCTCGTGGTCGTGCATCATCTCATCCAAGCGCTTTCGGAGGTGTGCCCCTTTCTTCTCCGCCTGCTTGGCAAGCTCCTCCTTCTCGATTGCGTCGATGGTGGCTAGGGCCGCCGCGCAGGCTATGGCATTCCCGCCATAGGTGTTGGAATGGGAGCCTTTCTTCCCCCAGTCGAGCTCCTTGCGGAAGACCGTTGCCCCGATCGGGACGCCAGAACCCAAGGCCTTGGCGCTGCACATGATGTCTGGCACCACGCCGTGATGCTCCATGCCCCACATCCGGCCGGTACGGGCCATCCCCGCCTGGACCTCGTCGTCCACGAAGAGGATGCCGTGCCGCTTGCACGTATCGTGCATGATCTGGACGAATTCCTTGGGCGGCACTACGTAGCCTCCCTCGCCCTGTATCGGCTCGATGAACATGGCCGCGACCTCGTCGGCGGGCAGGTAGTCCTCGAAGTGCAGCTCCTCGAGCACCCTGGCGCACCAGATCCCGCAGGAAGGGTACTCTAGATGGTAGGCGCAGCGGTAACAATAGGCGAAGGGGAGATGCGTGACCCCTGGCATGGTTGGGAAGTAGCGCTCCTGCTGAACCGTCTTGCTCGCGGTCAAGGAAAGCGAGCCCATGGTCCTACCATGGAATCCCCCGATGAAGGATATGAACAGCTTTCTCTGGGTCGACCATCGGGCCAGCTTGAGCGCAGCCTCGTTGCTCTCCGTCCC
The DNA here is from genome assembly GCA_035518995.1 of Methanomassiliicoccales archaeon. GTDB lineage: Archaea > Thermoplasmatota > Thermoplasmata > Methanomassiliicoccales > UBA472 > JAJRAN01. Next base: position 3,879 of record DATIXC010000013.1, read on the forward strand.
TGAGTTGCTGAAGAATACGCGTTTCTCGCCAGGCACGTTGGAGACAGCGCAGATGCGCTCCGCCAGCCTGGATTGGACTTCGTAATAGTAATCCGTGCCAGCGAAGTGCGTGAACCGGTCAGCCTGCTCCCGAATGGCCTTCACCACCGCCGGGTGCGAATGGCCCAGGTTCATCACCGCCACGCCGCTGGCGAAATCAAGGAACGTGTTGCCGTCGACGTCCCAGACCAGCGACCCCTCCGCCCTTTCCACGGCGATAGGCGCGGCCTTGGTGGACGTCGCCAGGTACTTGGTATCCACCTCGATGATGGCCTTGGCCTTGGGGCCAGGCGGCTCCACGACTATGTTCGGCACCTTAACCAAGGTTCTCCCTCCTATGCGCTTGAAAGATGCAGGATAGGCTATTTTATGCTTTGCGATTTACGATTTTCACAGCCATTATTCCATGATTCCAGAATCAGAGTATTTTTAATGATTCATTAGAATAATATCTATAATCGAAGAAAGATACGATATTCGTATCATTCTTCAACCGTCTCCTCAACTTGCTCCGCGGTCTCGATCACCTTGGTCAGGATGGAGTACGCGTAGATCATGCTCGCCTCGTTGACGATGAAGATGCTGTCAGTGAAGCATGACACCGTCTCTACGACGTTGACGTTGTTCTCGGCGAGGTTGGATGCCAGGAAGGCGAACACACCGGAGGTCTCGACTATCCTCTCCGGGGATTTTACGGTTATTTCCACCAGGTCCTGGCGCACTTTCAGGATGTTCTCTCGGCCCACGGCGTTTATGACCTCGTTCTTCAGCTTCTCGTCGGCGATGACCGTTATGGCCTGGGCTCCTTGGATGATCTGCATTATGGCCTTCTCGTTGATCAGCTTCTGGAAGACCGTCTCAAGGCGTTGAAGCACCGTCCAATCGTTCTTGGCGGTGACGATGCAGATCTTGGTCTTGACCTCGAGCCTCGAGTTGGCGAGTATGCGCAGGATTTCCCGCTCATGATCGCGCTTGGCCAGCTTAACGGCGTAGCGCCTGCAGGCAATCATGACCGCCTCCTCGTTCTTGATGCCCAGGTCCTTCATTATCTGCCGGGCGAGTGAGGAGTAGTTGATCAGGTCCTTGGAGATGCAGTCCTTGACGCTGGGATGGGCATCGATGTAGGCGCGGGTGCGCTCGGCGATGCTCTCCTTCTGAGGCTGCTCCTTCATAGGATGGGAAAGAAAAGATAGAGAGTATTAAAGGGTTTTCATGGGCCTAAATCGGAAAACTAAAGGGTGCTGGATGAACCGTTAAAATAGAGCTTGCCTGTCCCACGAAAAACCTTTTCCTTTTTTTCCTTCCCTCCCATACCATCTATTCTTCTATCCATTTGAATACTGGATGGTCGGTCAAGCTGCATGGTTACGAGGAGGTCAGAAGGGGTTGGAGTGGACCTCGTTGCCCCCTTGACTGTCATTTCTGTCATTCAAAAATGTGGTGTGCATGCGTGAGG
>DATIXC010000014.1:0-6774 GCA_035518995.1 Methanomassiliicoccales archaeon
ATAGACATTAAGATGGTGGACCGCCTCTTCGGCCCGACCCTTAATCTCCTGTGGTCGAGGATGAAGCCGGTAATCGTCGCGATGAGAATCGGATTGAACGAGCCCGCGTTCTTCGCTCACTACGAGTACCTGGTCAATAGGCTGGAAGCACGTAGGAAGGCCTGATTGCCACCCCAAATAGCATCGGTCTGGATTCGCTCCTCACCTCTTACGCCGTGAGCCGACGGCCTTCTCATACGCGGCAAGGGTCTGCTTCGCGCTCCGCTCCCAGGAGAGCTCGTATGGCACGACCACCTCGACCCTGCTGGGTTTGCTTCCGCCTCGAAGCGCCTCAGCAATCGCGGTGCCCATGGCCTCGGGGGACACGAAAGGCACCACCGCTTCGATCTTCCCCCGGATCTCTGGCACCACGCCGACCTCCGTCGAAATCACCTTGCATCCGGCGCATAGCGCCTCGAGGATGGTGAGCCCGAACCCTTCCTGCCTGGATGCGCAGACGCACACGTCCGCGACCAGGTAGGTCCCCCAGAGCTCCTCGGGGCCGACCCTACCCCGGAACGAAAGGCGGTCGAGAACTCCGAGCTCCTTGGCCAGTGCCTCCGCCTTGGCCGTGTGGCCTGCTCCAACCGCGATCAGTGTTGGCCTTGCCTCCGACGGGATTTGGGCCAAGGCCCGGATGACCGTGGTCAGGTCCTTGCGAGGGTCGTCCACGCGCCCCACGAAGACCAGGAGCTTGCCGGATGGTAGCCCCAAGCTCGACCTCAAACTCTCACGGTCCTGCGGTCCGATTGGGGCGCCTTTCAGGTCGACCCCGTTCCAGACAACGTCCACGAGGGAGTCAGGGACGTCGTAAAGGGACATGAGCGAGCCCTTCGTCTCGCGGCTGACAGCGATGTAGCGGTCCGGGAAGCGGACACCGTAGCGCTCCACCAAGGGGATGAGGAACCCGTTCTCCCCGCCGACGTCCAGTATCCTGTCCCCCAGGCTGAGGTCGCCCTTCTTGGCGGTCTCGCGCGAGAGATGGTGTGCGGTCGAAATGTACGCGGGCCCATGGACCCTGTCCCTGAAGGCGAAGAAGCCGATGCCGTTGATGTGCACCACATCGGCCCTCTCCTCGGGCCTGGCTTTCTCCAGTCGCTTGGTGACCTTGAGGCAGAAGGAGATCCATCCGGTCAGCGAGTCCCTGGGTATCCTTACACGATGAACCTTCACCCTTGGGGAGGGCCGCTCCAGCTCACCCTCCGTCAGACTGGGCGCATATACGTCGATCTCATGGCCCAGCTTGGCCAGGCTGCAGACCAGGCTCTCCGCGTAGACCCCGGCTCCCCCGAAGAGCCTGGGCGGGTACTCGAAGGTGATGAAGGCGATGCGCATCTTGAGTCAGGTCAACAGCATCCAGGCATATGATATGCTTTGCTGTTTTGCAGATATGTGATGGTCTGGGCATCAGAGACAACGTAGCGCTACCGATCAGATCAGGATGTCCCCGTCCTTCATGACGAGCTTGCCGTCCACCCAGAGGCTGGGCCTCTTCACGAGGCAGTCCTGGTGGATGAGGGCGTGCGCGTCGTTGTCCAGGTTGCTGCCTATCGCGAAGTGGACCGTTTTCCAGACCTTCTCGTCCTCCAGCATGTTGCAGGTCATCTTGGCCGCGGGGTTGATGCCGATGCCCAGCTCGCCAAGGGCACGGGCGTTGCGCTCCTCCTCGGCCTTGCCCAGCTCCCTGGCCATCTGCTCGCCCTTCCTGATCACCTCGAGCAGGGCCTGAGCCTCCTCGCCGCCCGAGACGTCGGTGGCGAAACCTCCCTCGAAGGTAACCTTGACCGGCGTTTTGGGTATGACCGCGTCGGGGACGAGGTCGATCGTGCCGTCGAAGACGATGACGCCCTCGGCGGTGCGATTCTTGGGCGAGACGTAGGCCTCCCCGCAGGGCAGGTTACCACCGGACCCAGGGAGCCTGAAGTCCCCGTCGTCCACCTTCCCCTTCCTGCCCTCGACCGAGAATTTGAGGTCCGTCCCCGCCGGAGAGGTGACCCTCACCTCCTTGCCGTCGTCCAGGACCGCTTTAAGCCTGGCGGCGAGCTCGCGCATGGCCTTGTAGTCGACCGCCACTGTGCGCTCGAACATGTCCACTGTCGCACCAGGCGACCAGAAGCTCCGGCTCTTCCTCCCTCCGTCGATGACCAGGTCGAATATGTGGTTGTACTTCATGCCGTCCCGGCCCACGTATCCGATGTTCGTGCCGTAAGGGTCCTTCCCCACCTTGTGCGCGCACATGGAGATGATGACGTCGGGGGCGCTCCCGACCGCGTCCAGGACCAGCCTCTCGGCGTAATCGTACTGGGTCTTCCTGGGCTGGACCATGATGACCGTCCTCCCCTTGGCCCTCAGGGACGCCTCGTACAAGGCCTTGGCGATGGGGAACACGTCCCCCTCGAAGTTGGTGATGATGACGACCTCCTCCCCCTCCCTCACTCCCAGTACATCGTTGACGGCGATCTCGGCGGCCTTCTGCAGTTTGGACATGTGAACCTCTCCAGCCTAGAGCTTTGTTCCCTCTTAATAATGCTCGGGCCATGTGGAAGCCTTATAACAGTTAAGGCGCCTTCCTGGATGGATGAAGGAGTCCGCAACCCTCCGGGAGGGCTCGACCGTTCCTGACTTCGAGCTGCCGGACGACATGAACGTTCCCTTCAGGTTGAGCGAGCGGGTGCGCTCATATCCCTTGGTGATCATCTTCTTCCCCTCGGTCTGGGGCATGATGTGCGCCGTGGAGATGTCCACCTTCCGCGATATGATCTCCAAATTCGACGAGGCTGGGGTGCGGCTCTGCGCCTGCGACACCAACAGCGTCATGTCCAATGCCGCCTGGAAGGAGCACATGAGGATCCCGTTCCCCGTGCTCAGCGACTTCGATGGCGCCGTGGCGGCGAGGTTCGGAATACTGTGCGGGGACGAGGGCTACCTCAAAGGGCGCTCGAACCGGGCCATCTTCGTGATCGATTGGACGCTGAAGGCGCGTTACGTCTGGGTCGCCGACGACCCCTCGTACGAGCCGGACTACGACGAGGTTTTCACGGTGGCGGCGAAGGTCGCCTCTGAGCGGCGGTCATAGCCGAAGCAGCTCGTAGTGATAGAACTCGTCGAAGCTCCAAAGGTTGGCCACGCGCATGCTTGGGAAGAAGGCGGGCACCTCGTCGATCTGGATGCGCTCATGGACCGGCGGCCCGAAGGAGGTCTCCTTCTTCTGGAAGTCCACGACCGTGCATTTGCCCCCCGGGCGGAGCACTCGCTCCACCTCCGCCGCCAGGGCCACCTTGTCCTCCACTTCGTGGAGCATGTTGACCATAAGCACCCTGTCGACGCTCGCACCTGAGAGCGGCAGGCTCGATGCCTCGGCCTGCACGGGGACCAGCTTCATCCTCTCGAACTCGCCGGCGGAGGACATCAGGTCCATCAGCATCTCCCTCTGGGCATCTATGGCCACCACTGCCTGGCACCGCACCGCGAAGGGGAGCGAGAGGTACCCGTTCCCGCAGCCCAAGTCCGCGCAGACCTCGTCGATGGTCGGAGCCGCTCGTTCGAGTATCTCCTTGGCTGGTTGGACCTTCCTTCGGTTCTCGTCCTTCAGATGCGCCCTGTGCTCCGCCTCGAACCTGTGTGGTGTCTTCTTCATGCCTTCTCCCTCAACACGACCTTCTTCACGAACAGCCTCCCTTGGTCCCTGGCCATCTTGCGCTCCGCTTCCACTACCTCCATCCTCATTCTATGAAGCGGCGAGTCGAGCACCAGGCTTTCGTACTCTCCTCCCTCCCCGGATGGGTTCACTCCCTTGGTCCGCCTGAGCTCCAGGAGCTCGATGAGCGCCTTCTCGTCCAGAGGCCTGCCGAGCCATTCCGGCCCGAGCCCCTCGGCCATGACCGCCGATACCACCGCCCTCATGCCCGAGGACACCATATCGCGCATGAGCATGCCTTGCTCCCTCCTCCACATGGGGGAGAAGACCCGAAGGCCCAGGCGCTCGCACACCCAGTTTATACGGTCCCACTGGTAGTCGGAGGCGATTGCCCCTGTCACAACCCCTTCCACCCTGATTGAGCCCAGCGCCCGGGCCAGGGCCTCCAGGTCCCCTTCCTCGCTGCCGTCAGAGCGCACCGTGACCATGCTCCTTCCCATGGCCTCGGCCATCGTCGGGAGGAGATGGAGGTTGGGGGTGTGGAAGACCTTCGAATCGGGGTCGCTGGGAAGGACGCTGACTAGATGGACGATGGAGTGCCCCTGCTGCTCCATCAAGTAGATCGCGTAGGTGGAATCCTTCCCGCCGGAGAACAACGCCGCCAGCCTCATGGCCGTTGGAGGAGGGCGCTGCGGGTATTTGCGGCTTGCCACCGGAGGTTAGAGTTTTATCCCGGCATCGCCGTCCAGGGGCGTAAATGTACTGCCCCAAGTGCTGCAAGACCATCAAGAAGGAGAGGGTGGATGCCATCCGCAAGGAGCTGATGGACAAGTACGGCCGAGACCCATTGGGGAACGGCATCTGCCCGGTGTGCGGCACGACGTTGGTGGACGTGGAAGAAGAGAGGAGGAAGAGGGATGCGCGTTGAGGAGCTCTCGTCGGCGGAGTTCGCCAAGTTCGTGAGGAAGAACCCAGTGGTCTTTCTGCCCCTGGGGGCGACGGAGGCCCACGGCATCCATCTGCCGCTGGGCACGGATTCGTACCAACCCGAGGCGCTGTGCGAGGCGCTCGCCGACTGCCTGGACGGCCTGGTGATGCCTATGGTGCGCTACGGCCATCACTCCTCCACCCGCAACATGCCAGGCACGATGACGCTGACGTACGACACCCTCCGCGCCATGATCGCGGACATCCTGGACTCGATGGAGCGGAACGGCCTGCGCCGGGTCGTGGTCATCAGCGGCCACGCCGGGTCGCTGCATTTGGCGGCTGTGAGGGACGCGGCCGAGGAGTTCGTCCGCCGGTCCAGCATGAAGGTGATGGTCCTCACCGACTACGACATCGCCTACAAATTCCCCATCCCCCAGGACAAGGATTGGCCCGACGGGCACGGGGGGCTCATCGAGACCTCGCGCATCCTGGCCCTGAGGCCGGACCTGGTGAAGAAGGAGCGGCCCCGGGGCAAGTTCCTGGACAAGGAGTACATGGTCGTGGCCGACCCGGAGACCTGCATGCCGGAGATGATGGCGGGGGACACGACCAGGGCCTCGGCCGAGCTGGGGAACGAGATCAACCAGTTCATCCTCGACCGCCTGGTCGAGCTCATAAGCAAGAACATGAGGGGGTGATGGCTTGGACAAGAAGAGGGTAGCGGCGGAGGCGTCAGTGGAACTGGTGAGGGACGGGATGGTCGTTGGCCTGGGGACGGGCTCGACCGCGAACTTCGCCATAGAGGGCCTGGGCAGGAAGGTCACCGACGGGCTGAGAATAAAGGGGGTGGCCACGTCCAAGGCCACTGAGCAGCTCGCCCGGAAGGTCGGGATCCCTCTGATCACCTTGGAGGAGGCGGGGGAGGTGGACCTGACCATCGACGGGGCGGACGAGGTCGACCCGCGCCTCAATCTGATCAAGGGAATGGGCGGCGCCCTCCTCAGGGAGAAGATCGTGGCCTTCGCCTCCAAGGAAGAGGTGATAATCGTGGACGACTCGAAGCTGGTCGACGCCCTGGGCTCGAAATCACCCCTGCCGGTGGAGGTTGTCCCCTTCGGTCATGCGCGGACCAAGGAGTCGCTGCAGGCGCTTGGCTGCAAGGCGGTCCTGAAGGGAGGCAGCAAACCCTTCATCACGGACAACGGCAACCTGATCTACGAGTGCAGGTTCGAGCTCATCCAGGACGCGGAGATGCTCGAGGCCGAGATCGACATGATCCCCGGGGTGGTGGAGAGCGGCCTGTTCATCGACCTTGCCACCAAGGTGATAGTGGCCTCTGCCAAAGGGGTCGAGGTGCTGAGCAAGAACTGATCGGTCTCAGACCTGGGCGGTCTGGACCGCGGTCTTGAGCGCCTCGATGTTGGCCTCGATGCGCTCTATCCTCTTCCGCTCCTCTTTCTCCAAGGCTTCAACGATCTTATCGAAGGGGATGGAGAGCTTGTAGGCATGGACCGGGCGGCCCTTTCCCTCCTTCTTGATGTCCCGCTTGGTGACCCACTTGCGCCTTCTAAGCTCCTGCATGGCTATGGACACCTCGGGCTGTCTCAGGGCCGTGGAAATCTCGATCTCGACGGAGGTCGTTTCCTCCTTCTTGCGCAGGAACGCTAGCGTCTTCGCCACGTTCTTGGGCATCCCGGTGTTCATCAACATTTCCACCAGGGTTTCGTCCTTCTTGCTGAAGCCTCTCTCCCCCATAAATTTCACCTTGACAAATATTATTAATTGGATATATACCCTTTTCTATTTCCCTCGGTATTCAATTGTCTGGCTCATGGCTGGACCTGCGCTCGCAGGTCGATTTAGAAATGGCGAAACGCTCGTATTTTCCATCTCGAAACTTCGAAAAATATGGTATGCTATAAAAAGGGCACGATATTTATAATGATACGAATTTTCGTATCGATGTCGCTGGCTAGAAGTTTCATTTAACACCGTTTATTCACTCGTCCTAAACCATGTTCATATCGAATCGGAGATTCGCGCTCCCGGTGGTTCCCTTGGCGCTGCACGAATCACAAGCGCCAAAGCCACCTGTTCTTCAGAGGGACCTATGGTCCAGGGGTCATCTCCGGCTGCCATGCCGAGGTAACATGATGGCTACCAGAACA
>DATIXC010000015.1:0-13889 GCA_035518995.1 Methanomassiliicoccales archaeon
CGGAGAAGCACCCGATGCTGCAGAGCAGGACCAAGCAGAATCTTTTCCGGTTCTCTCTTATCAACGCCTTGATCGGCCTCGGGGCGGGGTTCATCATATCTCTGATCCCGACCTGGCTCTTCCTAAGGTACGATGTCCCCGACACGTACTCTGGACCATTGTTAGCCGTTTCCAGCATCACCATGGCCTTCGCTTCCCTGGCATCCGCTCGCCTAGCGTTCCGCTACGGGCCGGTAAGGGCCATCACATTGACCCAGGGGCTTTCCACCATCTTCCTGGTCATGGTCCCATTGGTACCAGGAGCCGCCTTGGCCAGCGTCGCCTACGTCATCCGGGCGATGTTCATGAACATGTCCGCTCCCATCGCTGACAGCTATCTCATGGGGATAATATCCAAGGAGGACAGGGGCGTGGCGAGCGCCATCAACAATATCATCTGGAGGCTCCCTAACAGCATCACCACCGTGTTCGGGGGGATGCTGCTCGCCTCAGGTTTCTATGATCTGCCCTTCTTCATCACAGCCGTGTGCTATGTGACCGCGATCAGTAGCTTCTACTTCATCTTCAGGAACGTGAATCCCGAGGCCTAAATGGAAAAAGGTTATGCACCACTAGGTTTCATGGTGTGGCGTGAAGATCGGCAGAGGATTGGGGATCGTGCTGGTAGTGGTCGCGTCATTGGTGCTGGCCTCCTTCCTGGTTGGCACGGTCATCACGAAGGACCAAGGCGTCACCCCCAACGATAAGTTCTTCACCGTCTCCATCTCCGAGCCCCCCGTCATCAATCCGGACACCTGGAGATTGAAGGTGGACGGTCTGGTCGACAACCCCATGGAGCTGACCTATGACCAGATCATTTCTTTGGACAACGTGACCGAGAAGGCAGAGCTGCGCTGCGTTACCGGCCCGAGCGCTACGGCGTACTATACCGGAGTGCCCCTTCCAGAGTTCATGCGCTTGATAGGCGTCAAGGGAGTCGCCAGCGAGCTGGTCTTCTTCTGCGCCGACAGCGACGGGACGGAGAACTATTCCACCTCCCTGACCATCCAGGAACTGAGCAGGAACGACATCCTCCTGGCATGGCGAATGAACAACGAGACCCTCCCTGTCAACCAAGGGTTCCCACTGAAGCTCGTGGTCCCAGGCGACTGGGGGTACAAGTGGGCCAAGTGGATCGTGCACATCAGCGTCATCGATTCCAACTACAAGGGATACTGGGAGAGCAGGGGCTGGGCGGACGATGCTACCATCACCCCCATCACCGACTGGGCCACGCATGCCGTGCTGCTCACCATCACGGCGGTCATCGGAGGCGTCTCCTTGATAACGGGGCTCAGGAACTCATCGAGCAGAGAGATATCCTCTAGAATCCCGGAGCTCTTGCCGAAGAGGTATCACAGGTACGTGAGCTTCGCCTACTATGCAATGTTGTTGCTGGTCTTCCTGGCGTGGGCGACCATCACCTTCGACAATCGTGGAGCGATCTTCTTCACCTTCCACGGGCGCATGGCCCTGATCACGGTGATCTTCTCGGTGATAGGCATCTTGACCAGCATTCCGTTGCTTGCTGGTTCGGCTCGCTGGCGCACGATTCATTTCGTCACCAACGTGGGCGGCTACCTGCTGCTCCTGATCACAATCGCCCTCGGGGTGCTGCTGGCGCTGGGATGAGGGGCAAGCATTATGTGCGGCGGAGTCGGATGGAGGAGCCATGTCGCTCAGGCTCGATAACGCACGATTGCTGGTCATCAGGTTCGACGAGTGCTTCCGCTTCTACCGTGATGTCATGGGCCTCGAGGTCACATGGGGGGACGAGGGCTCCGGTTACGCGTCCTTCAAGACGTCCGGCAATGGCCGCCTGTCCATCTTCAAGAGGGGAGAGCAGGCCAGGACCGTGGGCACGTCCGATTTGCCCGCCGAGGCGAAAGCCCAGGACCGCTTCGTCCTCGTGTTCCGCTCCAGGAACGTGGACAAGAGATTGAAGCGGATGAGTGGCAAGTGCACCGGGCCGATCATCGGGCCCGAGGACCGCCCGGATTGGGGCATAAGGGCAGCCTACATCCGTGACCCGGACGGCAACCTCATCGAGATCCATAGCCCTCTTCCAGAGGAGAAATGGAGCAATGATTTGCAGCTGGCCTCCCTAAGGTACTCCAAGAGAGGATAGAACATAGGAGTTGGGAGGTCTCGCTCCCAGGGACTTACTTCCAGGCCATCCAGGCGCAGATCCTTCCCGAAGACCATATCCTCTCGACCCGCTCGAACCCCGCCTCCGTCAGTGAGCTTAGCCAGGACGCGCAATCCTTCTCATCAGTTACTTCCTCGGCAATGATGAACGCGCCCCCCCTCTCGAGATGCCTCCGCACCTCGACGAGGACCTCGTCCCTTCTCTCTCTTGACAATGAATCCAATCCGCCGATGCACAGGGTTATCCGGGAGGACACTTGGGGGAAGCCTTGGCTGAGGTCCAGCTTTCCTGGCCTGACGAACCCCAGGTGCATGCGCATGTGGAATCGTTCCATGCATGCCTGCACATTGCCAGGGGAGGAATCGAGCATGATGAAGCGGCAGAGGTCCTCGTTCCTCTCGATGAAAGGCTCGACGAAGTCGCCCCTCCCGCAATGGAGGTCGACTATCCGGCAGCGAGGCGTCACCAGGGGCTGCCCTGCTTGGAAAATGGCCTGCCGGAGCGCATCATATCTATAAGAATCCGCTCGGTTCGCGCCGTTATGCCTCGGCGCCAGCGTGATCCCATGCTGATGCGATTCCAGGTCCCCGTCCTTCACTTCTGCCATCTTAACAACCTCATGGCCCTAAACGGTCCAAATCCATGCTATGCCAAGACATAGCACGTAACTATATATTCCTTTCGAGGTCGCTCCGTTCGATAGCATAAGGTACCCGAGGCCCCGACATCAATTATTTACGAAGGGCCCTGCGTTGGAATACAATGCGTGAGAGGATGGCCGGAGGAGAAAGGATAATCGACCAGAAGGCGGAGGAGTCGATAAGACAGGCATTTTCCCTGTTATCGGCCCCTGTCGAGCTAGTCCTAATCACCACGACCTCCGACGATTGTCCTGGATGCGAGACCCAAGCGCAATTGCTCAGAGAGGTCTCCGCTCTTACCGACAAGGTCAGGCTCGTTTTGCTGGACGTGGGCAAAGACGTAGAGAGAGTCCGTTTGTTCAACGTGGACAAATATCCGGCAACGATCCCCATGACGACCAAGGACCACCGGATACGATTCTACGGCGTCACGGCTGGCATGGAGTTCTCGTCCCTCCTCGAGGCCATATTGATGGTTTCCACCGGCATCAGCGGTCTGGAGCCAGAGATCGAGAAGCTCGTGCGCTCGATCGCCAAGGATGCCCACATCCAAGTCCTCGTCAGCCTCACTTGCCCCTATTGTCCTCGCATGGTCCGGCTGGCACATCAGTTCGCTTTCCTGAACGATCACGTTCGCGCTGATATGGTGGAGGTCTCGGAGTTCCCCGACATCATCGAGAAGTACAGCGTCAAGGGCGTGCCGAGGACGGTGATAAACGAGGTCCATATATTCGACGGTCTGGTTCCCGTTGGGCGATTCTTCATGGAGGTGCTAAAGGCCGTCGATCCCGATTCCTATCGGGGTCTGGAGCAGGCCCTCAGGTCCATGAAAGGAAAAAGGAAGGCAAAGAGCGCAGACCCTGCCCATGAGTACGAGGTCGTCATAATCGGTGGAGGGCCCGCCGGTATCTCCGCTGCTCTATACGCCGCCCGCAAAGGTCTGGACGTCCTTCTGGTGTCCAAGGGGCTCGGCGGCCAGGTGAACTACACCGCGAGGGTGGACAACTACCTTGGCGTCCCAGAGGTCAGCGGCGCCGAGATGGTCGAGGCCTTCATGGATCATGCGGAAGCCTATGCCATCGCCGAGTCCCTTGAGGCCTGGGCCGAGAAAGTGCAGCGCGTCAAGGACCGATTTCTGGTCAGGATGGAGGACGGGGCCGAGTACAGGGCCAAATCCGTCATCTTCTGCGGAGGCAAGGAATATAAGCGCTTAGGCGTGCCTGGCGAGGAAAGGCTGATGGGGAAGGGCATAGCTTTCTGCGCGACCTGCGATGCTCCTCTATATTCGGGGAAGAAGGTCGCGGTCGTGGGCGGGGGCAACTCGGCTTTCACTGCGCTGCGCGACCTCATCCCGTTCGCCGAGGAGGTGTACCTCGTTCATCGGCGTCGGGACTTCACGGCCGACCCGGCACTGGCGAAGGACGTGACCAGCTCTGGCAAGTTGAGGGTTCACACGCCCTATGTCGTGACCGAGTTCCTTGGCAAAGAGGAGCTGGAAGGGCTGGCGATCAAGGACGTCGAGACCGGGGATGCCATGGAACTGAAGGTCCAGGGGGCGTTCCTCGAGGTCGGGATGGAGGCAAAGGCCCAACCCATCAAAGAATTGGTGCACCTGAACGAGATGGGTGAGGTGCCGGTCTTCAAGGACATGTCCACGGAGGTCCAGGGCCTATTCGCCGCAGGCGACGTGACCGACGTCGTGGAGAAACAGATCTCCATCGCCGTCGGCCAGGGCGCCCTGGCCGCCCTCTCGGACTATGAATACCTCTATCACAAGAATCTGATCCATAGGGGCGCTCGCGAAAGGGATTCCTGGGAATGAGCCCCCGGAAAATCTAAGGCCATGATACGCCTAATCGCTCTGGGGGACCGCGTATGGTCAAGATGCCACAGGAAACAAGGGAGGTCTTGCAGAAGCAGAAGCCAACGCCCATAGCCACGGCAAGCAAGGACGGGATGCCAAACGTCGTTTACATTGGCTATCTCAAGATACTGGATGATGAGCACATCATGATCGGGGACAACTTTTTCAACAAGACCCTCAAGAACTTGGAGGAGAACCCTCGCATCTGCGTCCTTTGCTACGACCCGGAGAGCAAGAGGTCGTATCAGATCAAAGGCTCGGTGAAGGTTCACAAGTTCGGGCCAGAGTTCGAGGAGATGCGAGCCTGGGTGCATGGGGCGAACCCCAAGATGCCGGCCAAGTCCTGCGTCATGGTGACGGTCGAAGAGGTCTTCGATTCTCTATGGGGCCCGGGCGCAGGGAAGAAGATCGCTTGAGCGAGCGATCAAGAATAAGAAAAGAAGATAAGGAATTATTCCTCGTCCAGGGCCATCCGCAGGAACACCCGGTCGACGATCAGGACGAGCAGGGCGAAACCTAGGAAGCCCACCAAGGACTCGAGCCCTCCGGCTTGCGCCGCCGCGAGCAAGCTCATGACTTGACCCCCTTTCGCCTGGGGAGGTGCCAGAAGCCATTCTTAGGCAGCTGCCTCTGGCGATTCTTATCCCCATTCACTGCGTCGTTCAACAGGGCCGCCTTCGCCATTCCGTAGAGCTCTTCGCTCATCAGCCATGCAGGAAGGTCGCTCTCCCCGCTCATCCCTATCCTAGACTTCAGGTAAGCCTCAGACATCATTTCCCTCATTCCTCCTTATTTTCTGGTCACGGTATTTCGTGTGGCCGGACAGTTGTGGCCGATTGTGGCCGCCTCCTGCCCGCCTCGTGAATGATGACATCGTGGCGGGTATTGGGTCTTGTACCGTCCTACGCCGGCTCGCAATCTGTCGAATAGATACAATGAAGTCGCCATCTGGCCGATCCAAAAGCCGCCGTCCGCCGGGGACAGGCTCAAATATCAAATGAGAAGGCCGCGCTCTCCAATGCCTAGCAAATATCTTCCAAATGACACACTATCTGCGCGTAGAGGCCAGCCGTCTTCTTCCATTTCTCGATGGATCGCAATTCGGACTCCGCCTTCGTGCCCCTTTCCTTCAAAAGGTCAATGAGATGGTCATAGTAGTTCACAAGACCGTAGATCGGCCAATCGCCGTCGGAGATGGCTTGGAGGTCCTCCTTGCGGATGTATCCCTCGAGCAGCTCCAGCTTCGCCAGCATCTCCTCGAGCCCCATTCCCACGAAATCATAGAACAGGCTCGCGGCATGAATCTCCTCGAAACCCCTGAACGTCCAGTATCTGGACAGCTCTTTGAGGTCCTTCCGCACCTGCCGGGACAGGTCCAGGGAGTCCTTCGGGATTTCCTCGGTCATGGCAAGGTCCAGTTGGTGATGCTTCGATATCTTCTTTTCGGCGTTTAGACGGTCAAGCGCGAAGGATGCGCTCGGAACCCCGTCTCAGCGGATGAACGTGCCGCGCTCCAGCTCTTCGAAGGCCTGGTCCAGCTCCTCGCGGGTGTTCATCACGATCGGCCCACCCCAAGCGATCGACTCATGGAGGGGCTCGCCATGGGCGAACAGGAAGCGGCATCCTCCCCTTCCGGCTTTGGCCCATACCTCCTCTCCCTTTTCGAATATGGCCAGCTCGTGGTCCTCCAGCACGTGACGACTGCCTTCCTCGAAATGCCCCGTGCCCTCGAAGACATAGGCGAAGGCGTTGTCCCTCTCCCTCACCGGGATGGAGACGTCCGCGTCTCCCGACAAATGGACGTCGAAGAGCTCAACTTCAACGACCAAGTCCTTCACTGGCCCCTTGACGCCGTCCAATGAGCCTGCGATAACCTTGACCTCCGCTCCCTCCTCGGGTCTAACCGTCGGTATGGCACCGCTCTTCACGTCTCGGTACCTGGGCGGAATCATCTTATGGGCGCGCGGCAGGTTCACCCAAAGCTGGAAGCCATTCAATTGTCCCTCGGTCCGTCTTGGCATCTCCTGGTGCATGATCCCGCTACCGGCCGTCATCCATTGAAGATCCCCGGGGCCGATCACTCCCTTGTTCCCGATGCTGTCCTGGTGCTCGATCCTTCCCGATAACACATAGGTGACGGTCTCGATGCCCCGGTGAGGGTGCATCGGGAACCCTTCCATGTAGTCCTTGGGGTCGGAAGAGCGGAAATGGTCCAGCATGAGGAATGGGTCTAGGAGGGCAGTCTCGGAATGCCCGAAGGCCCTGAACAGGTGGACCCCGGCCCCTTCCATGGTCGGAAGGCCGCGCTGGACCCGGAGAACTGCTCGGTGGCGCGCCATGAATGCTAACACCCAGGCCCCACTATTTACCGCTATCCTTGATTCCGTTCGGGGCATGCATCATCGATGGACATCATGACAGCAGTGCCAGACCCAGCGCGGCGGCGAACGCGGCAAGGACGAAGAGAATGACCACGGTTATGACCACTGCCAGAATGGCGATGAGCAAGGCTCTTGGCCATGTCGTGTGGAACAGCGCCTTGTAGAATCCGAGGAAAGCAAGGAAGCCTAGGACTATCCCGAGGACCACGGGCAAGTCGCCGCTGACGAAGTAGCCGGATACCTGGGAGCTCAATAAGAACGTTATATAGTAGACCAGAGCGCCCAACAACGTTCCGATCATGGCTGCGCCTAGCGTGGCCCGGCCGTCAGTGACGATCCGGGCCGCCATGTAGAGCGGCAAGGACACGAACACCCATACCAGGACGAAGATCAAGATCCCGGCCAGGAGGGCGATTATCGACGCCACCAATGGATCAGTCCTCGTCCCCTCAAAGCATCAGGGTCCATATCAGCGTATCCGTGGCGTTCCAAACAGGCGCGGCTCCGAAATGGGGCTAGCGGTCACGCATCAAGGAATAAAAGAACAGAAAATAGAAAAGTGGCTTGCGCGAGGCGCAAGTTAGCTTAGTAGCGCTTTGGCGGCTTGTGCTTGGCAAAGCATTCGCGGCAATAAACTGGCCTGCCCTCGGTGGGCTTGAAAGGGACCTCGCACTCCTTCTTGCAGTCGCTGCAGATGGCCTTGTGCTTCTCCTTTGGCGGCTTGTCGTACATTATTGATTCACCTCCGATTCATCTTACACTAAACTCTATGCCTTTCTCTAGGAGGCCTTACTTCCCGAGAGGGCCGTACGGCGCAAGTGAACGGACGAGATCTAGCTGGGTCGATGACATAATACGAATATATGAACCTATGCCAACAACTGTTCGGGTTTGTTATAACGCGGACAGACGGGCCCAAACGGGAGTTTGGCGTATCACAACGGCCTGAAATCGTTCTTGGCGGCGCCGCACAAGGGGCAGACCCAGTCCTCGGGGAGGTCCTGGAAGCTGGTGCCAGGCGCGATTCCATGCTCCGGGTCCCCCTTCGCCGGGTCGTAGACATGGTCGCAGACGAAGCATCTCCATTTCGCGCCCTTCTCTCGGCTCGGCACGGTTGCGATTTCGATCGCCTTGGTCTCCCCTGCGAGCAGGGTGATGCGCGCCGTGTAGATCTGATGGATCATGCGCCGGTCGAAGCTCTGGAACTGCGCAAGCATGCGCCCTTGCTCCTCGCTTGAGAACAGGGCCATGCTGGGGATGAAGAACGCCTTGTCCTCGGTGGCGATATGGCGAGGATACAGATCCGCGAGCCTCTCGAGGGCGTACGCCATATCCTCCAAGCCATCGGATCGTCCGCGTCGATACTTATCGTTCTCCTCAATGACCAGCTTTGTGTTGGCTCTCGAGATCTTGTGATCGTCGATGAGGCGTTCCATGGTGGCTTCGATTTCTGAGGGCATATGCTTCTCCCTGAGCGAAGCGAAGAGTATGTCCTCCTCCTTCCCATGATGGCATTTGTCCGCGTAGTTGCTGATGAAGTCCACCAAGGCATCGATGCGCACACTGTCGACCGCCCCCGTCCGGGCTCTGCGCGCTTCTTCAAGAAGGACTGGTACCATCCTCTCGATCTGGCGATGCTCGATCATCAGTAGGGCAATCGGCAACATCTTCCTCGCCCCGAGATTATTAGAACTTACTTAATTAATATGCCATCAGGCGGGGAACAGTACGAGGAACGGCTCGGGGTCTTCGAGCTTCTTCGCCTCGGCCTTCGCCCTTCTCACGTATCTGTTGATCAAAGCCTGCCCTTTCTCGAAGCCGTGGTTGTCGTCGATGATCTCTATCAGCCGCTCCAGCTCCTTGTCCGAGATCTCCTCAGGGGCCTTCTTGAAGAGATCGGTCAGCAGGGAGCGGCATTTCTTGTCCCCCAATGAATACACTATGGGCAAGGGCAGGCTCTCGTTCAGGATCCTCGACCTGAGCTCGAAGAAGTCGTTGAAGGTGTCCTCCAGCTCGTCCCTGAGGATGCAGATCATGCCCAGGCATCGCCCGTACATGCCGAGGGCCTCCACCTCGTCCTTGGAGGCGTTGCCGATCATCGCGCCCACCTTGGTATAGGACTCCATGTCCGCCGACTTCATCCAGAGGATGCGAATGTACCTTCTTGGGGTGGCTTCCAGATTGTGCACGAAAGACATTTCCTCCATCTCCGCTGAGCCGAGTTCGAACAAGCCCTTCGTTATCTCGCTCACCACCTCTCTCTTTTTGGCCTGGCTAAGGCCTGGCATCTCGGTCAGGCTTGTGAGCCCAGCGATTAGAAGGGCGTCCCCGGCCAGTAAAGAAGCCCCAGTGCCGTATCGGCCTTGGATCGACTTGGTCCTGGCCTTCCGCCTGATGAACGATTTATCGATGATGTCGTCATGTAGGTCGAAAGCCCCACCAGCAAGGACCAGGCTCTTGGCGGCGGGGTACACCAATTTCGGGTCGCCGCCGACCGCTTGGCATGACATGACTATGAGCGCGGCTCTGGTGTAGTCTCTCCACCACCGAGCAAACCTTCTCAGGACGCGATTGGCCATGGGAGAAGGAATTTCGTGCGAGAACAAGTCGCCGAAAGCCTCGTTAACGATTCCCCCACCGAGCTCTTTCATCCGTTCTTTTACGTCCATTTGCCGTGCCACCTACTGGTATATTTATCTGCATTATAATAATCGCCTTCAATGGGGATAAAAAGGAGACTTATGAATCGGAACGACCTCTTGGAGGTGTCAAATTTATACATAGGATTATTATTTTGGTCGAAGAAAATCTGTTTATACTGACACCTTTATTATCCCACTAGATAATACTATCTACATAGGTTTATATGCAATTATTATCTTTTTAGATAATACTTCTCTCGAAGGAGAAGCATGAAGAAACATTCGAGGGGGAAAAGGCATGAGGAAGGTAAAGTCGACTGAAGTTGTAGGACCCTGGAAGTAAGGGCAGAAAAAGTTTAGCCTTGGTCGGCAGATTTGAGATTGGGTTCATAGAACGGACTTTCAAATGTCCGGTCCAAGGCTATCAAATCTTTTACTCTAAATTGTTCTGCACTGGATTTACAACGCCAAGCTCATGACACCAATACTTGGAACTCCCTCTCCAGGAGGGCGACGTATTGCGGGTCAAGGGTCTCCGGGTCCACCGAAAGGACGAGCGTCGAGTTGGTCACTTGGATCTCGTCCCTGAGGTCATAGAGCATCATCATCACCTCTTCTGGCGGGTTGTTCTCCATGATATACTCCAGGCTGTCGATGATCACAGCGGCGTTTATCCCCTTCTTCATGAACTCGGTCACGATCTGCTGCAAGATGGACAGGTTGGCCGGCTCGATGCGATTAGGCCCAGGCTGTTTGGCTAGCCAAAGGACGGGGGTCTTCTCGATGCGGTACTCCTCCCGCAGAAGGTCTGGATGGGAGCGCGTGATTACCAGGCCATGTTTCCCATTTGCCAGAAGCCCGAGGAACAGGCGATAGGAGCGATCAGGGCGCTTCTCCTCCACCATCAAGAACTTCGCCGACTCGGCCATTTCCTTGTCGCGACGCTTGACGCCTTTTATCTCCGTCTCCTTCACTGCTGATGGCAGGAACAGGCGGTAGCGCATTATACCATAAGCGAAGACGCAGGCCAGCATAAGGAATCCGGGAGAGAGTATGGAGGGCATGTTGCCTACAATGCTCTCGAGGATGCTTAGGGCAAACGCGTAGAGCAGGGGAGATAGCACGCCCAAAGCTATGAGCTGGCTCTGTTTTCTCGTCCTCTCCCACTTGACGTCCTTGCAGGTCGTGTAGACCATGTAAATCGTGACCGCAATGTATCCTATGATGACAGCTGTCCAGACCGCGAATGCCATGCTCCCCGTCACTCCCCAGCCGGTGGGAGTGTCGATCACATCGTTCACTGGCATCACTGCGATTACGGCGGAAAGAACCGCGATGATGGCCAGCATGGTCTCCTTGCCTCTGAACCAGCCGCTGAACCTCTCATGAGGGAGGAAGGATGCAAGATACAGTATGCTGGCGAAAAGCAGTACGATGACAAAGAGCTCGGCCCTCGCAATCCATATCGCGGCCTCATAGCTGGGAGCATATATGAGCAAGAAATCCAGGACGGCGCCTAAGAAAAAGAGCCACATGGACATTAGGAATATCCTGGCGGTGGGGAAGCCTGGGCTCTGCCTGTAAACGTAGATACCCATGCCTACTCCTATCATGCCCACTATCGGAGATAGTAGACCAATGGAAATGAGTTCCACAGCGTCCGCCTTTGAACTTTCTATGAGGGGCGTCTTTAAAAAGCGTTAGCAACTGGTTTTCAATAGTGATAACATTAAACGAGGCATGCTGGCATGTATGAAAAAATTTAGGGAATGTGAAAAACGAGAATCATATGGAAAATGGAGCGACCACGCTCAAATTTCATATCTGGACAGGACCGGGCGCCTCGGGCCCTTAGAATGCGATGGGGTCCACGATCGCTTGTACGCTATCGATCTCATTTCTGTGCTCTTACGTCGATGCAAGCCCATGCCACCAAGCCGACCCGACTTCGTTTATCTAGCCGGTACGCATTCATCGTACCATGGCGCTCAAAGAGACGGTGCGAGTGGTAGGGCAGCTGATGGAGCTAGCGGCAAGGACTGCGCCCAAAGCGACCGGCAAGGACTTCATCGAGGTAAAGCTGCTGAGCGAGGACGAACGCGTCACGCTAGGCAACGATATGGTGAAAATTAGCGAGGAAAGAAAGAACGTCGGCTTTGAGAGGGACGGGAAGAACGTCCTAAACTCTGATGCAGTTCTCATCGTCGGCCTTCTTCAGCATCCAGGGGCAGGCCTGAACTGTGGCGCTTGTGGATACTCCAGCTGCGAGGAGTTCAACAAGCAATCGCTCAAGGCAGATTTCGAAGGACCGAACTGCGCCCTTCGATTATTGGACCTGGGGATAGCCCTGGGCTCGGCTGCGAAGACCGCCTCCGAACTAAACGTCGACAACCGGATCATGTATCGGATCGGAGTGTCTGCCAAGCGGCTCGGCCTGGGCAAATCCCGCATCTGCCATGGGATCCCGCTATCAGCGACAGGTAAGAATATCTTCTTCGATAGGCCGCCAAAATGAATCGATTCGGCAGAGTCGAAGGTGAGGGAAGCCGGCGAACGAGCCCCGATCCGCAAGCCTGACGAATTACATGACCAAAATAGGCCGGAATTAGTGACCTGATACGAGTGGTCCTGGCCCAGCCTGGTCGAAGCCAACCGAGGTGAAGGGGCCTAGGTCTTCTTCAGGATGCGATAGCTCATCCTCACCGATGCCAGGGTGTACCTCTTGCAGCGGACTTCGTGGTCCTGCGAATCGAAGTCACCGAAGTTGAGAGCCTTGCACGAAGTGGTGCCGAACTCCTTGGTGAACTGGACAACCAGCTTCTTGGCCGCGTCATAGCTGGCTGACTTGTCGGCCTTAGGGTCGTCTCTGCCCAGGTTCGCCCCTATACCCATGACGCCTCCGGAAAGGGCACCGCAGATGTCCTCGCTCCTGCCCACGCCTCCACCGAAGGGCGTGGCGATTCTCAGCGCGCTCTCAGGGAGATCGATTCCCATCCCGAAACAGACCCCTCGCAGCGCGGACTCGGCGCAGTTGTAACCTTTGTCCCAGCATTCCGACGCGTACCTCACGGCCTCCTCTTCTGATCGCATGGCAAACCTCGGGCTCGAATTCCCTGGCAACTATTATTACGTTGCTTTCCACGGAACAGTTCGGTGCGAAGGATGGACGAAGACGAACGAACCTTAATGGTGTCCAATAGGATTCCAGGTCGGGAGAAATGGCGGCCATCGAAGTGCGCGACCTGGTCAAGTCCTTCGGCGAGACCAAGGCCGTGAGAGGGATATCATTCTCAGTTGAGGACGGGGAGTTCTTCGGCCTGCTAGGACCCAACGGCGCCGGCAAGACCACGACCATACGCATGATGACCGGAGTGCTCAAGCCCGACTCTGGAACCGTCACCGTTTTAGGCATGGACATCCGCAGGAAATCCCTCGAGGCCAAGGAGAAGATGGGGGTCATACCCGAGGTCGGCAACGTATATCCAGACCTGTCCGGGCGGGAGAACCTGGAGCTGATGGCGCGCTATTACGGGCTGCCTCGCAAGCTCAGGGAGGAAAGGTCGGAGCGGATGCTCAAGGAGCTCGGCCTGGCCGAGAGGGCCGACGACGCGGTGAAAAAGTACTCCAAGGGGATGCGGCAGAGGGTCAGCATCGGCTGCGCGATGATCCACGAGCCTCCCTTGCTCTTCCTCGACGAGCCGACGGAAGGCCTGGACGTGCAGTCGCGGAGAATGATCCTGGACAAGGTGAAGCAGCTGAACAAGAAAGGAAGCACCATCGTCCTTACTACCCATAACATCGAGGAGGCCAGCCGCATGTGCCAGCGGGTCTGCATCATCAACAAAGGCCAAGTGCTGGTGATCGACTCGCCCGAGAGGCTCAGGACCACCTTCGAGGAGTTCCAATCGGTGGAGGTGTGCTTCGACCGGAAGATCGATTGCTCCATCTTCGCCTCCGAGCGCTGCGTTGCCCGGGCAGAGGAGGCGGGGGACAAGCTGCGTATCTACACCTCCGACCCGAACCAGGCCATCGAGCGGATCATGGCCATCAAAGAGGAGAAGGGCCTGAGGATCATCTCCATGACGACGCTCGGTCCCACCCTCGAGGACGTATTTGTTAAGCTCACGGAGGGCAAGCAATGAACTATGGCATCGTTGCCAGAGGGGTCCTGGT
>DATIXC010000016.1:0-5937 GCA_035518995.1 Methanomassiliicoccales archaeon
TAGGGCCATGACGATGTCGCAGCCCTGCTCGTCGAACAGCTTCTTGCAGGCCACAGGCAGGTCCTTGATCCCTGGCACGGTGTAGCGGACTATCTTGAATCCCGTGCCCATGGACTTCAGCTCGCTTATGGCAACCCCGCCCATGTCCACGCGAGCGAAGGTGGTGTCCGCGATACCGATGAGCCTCATCTCTTGCCCTCCTCCCGTTCCAGCTCGTTCCGCATGGTGTGCCAGTCCACGACCTTCTGGATTATCTTCCTAGTGCCGTTGAGGTCGTCCTCATGCTTGGAGAGCCTCACCACCTTGGCCTTGAGCCCGCGCTTCTTGAGCTCCTTCTGCAGCTCGCGCTCGTCGAAGGCTTGGTCGTAGCCGAGGGCGATGATGTCGGGGTCTATCTGTCGGACGGTCTCGAACATGTCGCCCTCCGTCCCCAAGAACGCCTTGTCCACGGGCTTCAAGGCCTGCACCAGCTCCACCCTCATCCGCTCCGGGGTGATCGGCTCGTGCTTGCGCTTCCTCACCGTGGCGTCGGTGGCTATCACCACGTACAGCTCGTCACCGAGGCTCTTCGCCTCCTGAAGATAATGGAGGTGGCCCGAGTGCAGGATGTCGAAAACTCCGGTGGCCATGACCCTGGTCATCTGGCCTTCCCCGATCCGTTCCACGCGGCGATTATCTCGCTGCCTTCCAGGAAGCACAGGTCGTGCCTCTTGGCATATTCCTTCGCCTTCTCCTTGCCCAGGGCGTTCCCGTCGTCGCCCATCATCTCGCAGATGGTCGCCGAGGGGGTCAAGCCGGACATGGTGATGAGGGCGGTGCAGAGCTCGGTATGCCCCTTCCTGGATTTGAGGAGCTGTTGGCTCGAGTTGAGCAGGTGAACGTGCCCGGGGGAGCGGAAGTTGCGTCCGAACTCGCTCCGGGCGTCCTCGGACCCGTTGTTGAGGGCGTACTTGGCGAGCTTGGCGAACTCCGAGGTGGTCATCGCCCGATCCCGGTCGGTGATGCCCGTGAACGTCTTGCGATGGTTGATGGTGATGGAGAAGGCGGACTTGGTGTCATAGGGGATGTCGTTCGGCGCCAGCTTCTTGAGCATCGGGTAGCTGCCGTAGTTGCAGGCAAGGACGTCGACCAGGAATGGCAGCTGGAGCTTTTCGGATATCTCGTAGCTCGCGGTCGTGCAAATCAGGCCGCCCGCCTCCTTGCGCATTGTCCTGATGGCCTCTGGCGTCACGTTCTGCGAGGCGATGACCATGTCCGTCTCTCGCTCCCGGTCGTCGAAGTCGTAGACCAGGACGAAGCTACCTCGCTTCAAGCAATCGATTGCCTTGTCCACATTGTCTTCCATTCTGCCACTTTCAGCTCGAATCAATGGTGGCGATATTAATCGCTTTGTAGTTACCAATCCAATGGTAGTAGCAATTTTCTCGGTGAGGGCGGGATACTCAAACGATTATATTCAAGCACGCCGATGAGAGCACGATGTCTGGTCAATTGGACGACCTGGTCGCGATGCGCTCCCTGGACAAGAGCTCCATGTTGGAGCAGATCGTGGGGCTGCCCGATCAGCTCAAGGCGGCCCTCCAGTGGGACATCGAGCTGAGCGGCCGTCCCAGCGGTGTGGCCATCGTGGGGATGGGCGGCTCGGCCGTCGGAGGAGACGTCCTGATAGATTACGCGTCCTCCATATCCGACAAGCCGATCAGCGTCATCCGCGGACTGGAGCTACCACGCTGGGTATGCGACAGGACCTTGGTGGTGATGGTCAGCTACTCCGGCAACACCTGGGAAGTGATGGAGCTCTACAGAAGATCGAGGGAGCGCGGGTGCGCGATGGTGGCAGTCTCATCGGGCGGTGAGCTATCCAAATCGGCTGAGGGGGACGGTGTCCCGCTGATAAAGGTCCCTGCCGGGCTTCAGCCAAGGGCCGCCTTGGGATACCTGCTAGGCGCGGAGGCGGTGGTACTGGAGGCAGCTGGCCTGGCCCCAGTGAAGAGGGACCTGGCGCTGGCGCAACTTGCCATGGCGGACCTGAGGGAGAACCTCTCCCCTGGCGTGCCTACCGATTCCAACGTGGCCAAGAAGATCGCCCGGAAGCTGAGCGGCAAGATCCCGGTCATGTACGCGCCCAGGACCTTCAGGACGGTCGCCTACCGCTGGCAGACCCAGATAAACGAGAACGCCAAGATGATGGCCTTCTCCGGCGAGTTCCCTGAGCTCAACCACAACCAGATCGTGGGCTGGGTCGAAGGTCGGCCCGGCGTCGATATGCTCCCGGTGTTCCTCAAGCCGGCCAGCTCGAAGGGCAGCCTGGGAGAGAAGATGGACATCGCCATCCAGCTCATGCGCGAGGCGAACGTCCAGCCCTTGTCCGTCGAGCTCTCAGGCCGGACGCCCTTGGAATCATCCCTTATGGGCATCATGCTCGGCGATTTCGTCTCTTTCTACCTTGCCATCCTGAAGGGCGTCGACCCTAGCCCTGTGAGCTCCATCGGGGAGCTCAAGAAGAGGATGCGCTGACCGGGCCGCCTCTCCGGAACATCGACTAGGGCATAGTCTGGCACCAAAGTATAATAGAGCGTTCAATATTCCCTTGGGCGATAGACCATGAAGCAGGACGCTGACTGGATCCGAGATCAGGTTAAGGCTCACACCAAGTGGTTCGAGGAGTCCATCCCCACCATCGCCTCCGAGAACCTAATGTCCCCGCTGGCCAAGGAGATGATGATCTCCGATTTCCACGACCGGTACGCCGAGGGCATGCCGGGCAAGCGCTATTACCAGGGCAACATCTACGTCGACAAGGTGGAGAACCGGTGCAACGAGCTGGCGCAGAGGGTCTTCAACGTCCCCTTCGTCGACGTGCGCGTCACCTCGGGCACGGTGGCCAACATGGCCGTCCTATTCGCTTTGACCGAGCCGGGGGACACCATCGCCACCACGGCCTTGGCCAATGGGGCTCATATATCCACAGCCCAGTTCGGCGCGGTCGGCCTCAGGGGCGTCAAGACCGTCAACTACCCTTGGGACGAGGAGCGCATGACCATCGACGTCGACGGCGCGCGGAAGATGCTGCTCAAGGAGAAGCCCAAGGTCGCCCAGTTCGGCCTGTCCCTCTTCCTCTTCCCTGTCCCCCTTAAGGAGCTCGCCCCGACCTTCCAGGAGGTCGGCTGCACCGTCTGGTACGACGCCGCCCATGTCCTCGGCCTGATCGCCGGGGGGCAGTTCCAGGACCCCCTGCACGAGGGTGCCAACATCGTCTCCGGGAGCACGCACAAGACCTTCCCGGGGCCTAACCACGGGATCCTCCTCGGCAACAACATGACCGAGGACATAGAGAAGCGCCTGCGCCGCGCCGTGTTCCCTGGCGTCACCAGCTCCCATCACCTCCATGCCATGGCCGCTCTGGCTGTGACCTTGGCGGAGATGGAGGAGTTCGGCAGGGACTACGCCCGCCAGATAATCAAGAACTCCCAGGCCTTGGGCCAGGCGATGTACGAGCTGGGGATGGACGTCCTATGCCCCGGGCTCGGGTTCACCAAATCCCACACCATCGCCGTCAACGTGTCCAAGCACGGGGGCGGGGACCAGGTGGCGAAGGACCTGGAGGCGGCGAACATCATCACCAACAAGAACATGTTGCCAGGGGACGAGAGCAGCATCCGGCCGTCAGGCATCCGCATCGGCTCCCAGGAGATGACCAGGCTGGGGATGAAGGAGAGCGAGATGAAGCAGGTCGCCTCGCTCATACACCGCGTGGCGGTGAAGAAGGAAGCGCCCGCCAAGGTCAGGGAGGACGTGAAGGAGCTCAAGAGGCGCTTCGACAAGGTGCAGTACTGCTACCATTCCGGCACCCCTGCCTACCAGTTCCACGAGCTGGTCTGACCGGCTCAGATGATCTTCCTCACTTGTTCCAAGAGCTCGCAGGACATGCATCGTTGGTTGCAGGTCGGCTCCCCGCACTCGCAAAGCTTCAGGTCCGCCTGGGGGAAGCGCTCGGCGAGCGAAGGGCGGATCGCGTCATAGCTCGCCACAATGGCGAACTTGGTGCCGGTGTGCTTGGCCTCCAGCCCGTCGATGATGGACCTGTACTCGTTTCGCAATGCCAGGTCGGAGTAGGGGCATTCGTCGTCGGAGAACGGGATCTGGTGGAGCATAGCGTACAGGTAGGACTCCTTCTCCGGGATGGAGCGCAGCGGTTGGATGCGGGGTATGAGCCCGGGCTGCACCTTTTGGTGGGGACCGAGCCTGGCAAGACGTTCCACGTCCCCACGTGTGAAGTTCATCAGGATGGACTGAGCGGTGTCGTCGAGGTTTAGACCTGTGGCCAGGACGTCCGCCCCGACCTCCCGCGCGACCTTGTTCATGCACCGGCGGCGCAGGACCCCGCAATAGGTGCAGGGCGCCTTCCTACCTGTCGCCTCGACGATGTAGTCCATGGTCTTCCCCACCTCCTCCTCGAACGAGATGATGTGGTGCTCGATGCCGAGCATCCCAGTGAGCTGGCGTGCCTTCTCCATAGTCAAAGGCCGATAGCTGGATATGCCCTCGTCCACCGTGATGGCCACCAAGCTGATGTCACGCCTCTGCGCGAGGGCGAGGTGCACGATGTACAGGGCGACGGAGCTGTCCTTGCCGCCGGACAAAGCGACCGCCACCTTGCTCATGCCGTCGAGGTCGATTTGTTGTCGGACCTCCTTCTTAACCCGGCGTTCGACGTACTCGAAGAAGTGCTCCGCGCAGAGGTGCGAGCCGTTGTAGCGGATGAACTCGACCGCTTCCTTGGAGCACTTTATGCACTGCACGCAGGACCTCAGGATATGCCTCGATTAATACCTTGCCTGAGAGGGTTTCGGGCACCATATGCAAAGTGTTAATTCATACCAGCGCTTTTTCAGCGGCGATGAAGGAAATGAAGGAGATTTGGATCGAGAAGTATCGCCCCAAGGCCCTCAAGGAGGTGGTGGGGCAGAAAGAGATCACCGATCGACTTCAATCCTACGTCCGCTCGAAGAACCTTCCCCATCTAATGTTCGCGGGCTCCCCGGGCACGGGGAAGACCACCTGCGCCTTGGCCTTGGCCAAGGAGCTCTTCGGTGAGGGGTGGAGGAACAACTTCGTGGAGATGAACGCCTCGGACGAGAGGGGGATCGACGTCGTCCGCGGCAAGATAAAGGAGTTCGCCAGGACCGCGCCCTTAGGGGGCGCCAGCTTCAAGATAATCTTCCTCGACGAGGCTGATGCGCTGACCAGCGATGCGCAGTCCGCGCTCAGGCGCACCATGGAGAGGTACTCGGCGATATGCCGCTTCATCATCTCCTGCAACTACTCCTCCAAGATCATCGAGCCCATCCAATCGAGGTGCGCCGTGTTCCGCTTCAGGCAGCTCAAGCCAGAGGACGTGAGGAGATACCTGCAGCACATCGCTAAGCAGGAGAATCTAGAGGTCGCCGATGACGCTTTGGACGCATTGGTGCATGTGGCGAACGGAGACATGCGCAAGGCCGTGAACTCGCTTCAGGTCGCGGCATCGTTATCTGAAAAGATAACGGTGGACGTGGTCTACCAGACAACCGGGACCGCGCACCCCGAGGAGGTCAGGAGGCTCCTGGAGACCGCCCTTAAGGGCGATTTCTTGGAGGCCCGGAGCCAGCTTGACGAGCTGATGATCACATATGGCCTATCGGGCGAGGACGTCATCCGGCAGATACACAAGCAGTTCTTCGAGCTCAACATCCCCGACATCGAGAAGGTGCGCTTGATCGACAAGACGGGCGAGGTCGAGTTCCGCATCGTGGAAGGGAGCAACGAGCGCATTCAGCTCGAGGCGCTTCTGGCCTACCTGGTCCTGGTCGGGTCGACCTCGATGAAGCGCTAGGCTTCCATGCCTCGTGGAAGCAGCTAGGCGCCAGAGGACGAGACCCTACCAACGTTTTTATA
>DATIXC010000017.1:0-5904 GCA_035518995.1 Methanomassiliicoccales archaeon
GTTATTTATAGGTTGCTGGAAGGAGCGCCAGCATCGTGATGAAGAAGTTTAAGGCGAGGGTGGCGATGGCTGTGCGATGCGGGTCGCGGCGTTCACGGTGGACGTGGACAGGGACGTAAACCTGCCGGCCAACGGCAACAAGCGTGCGCTCTCGAAGTGCCATGTTGGGGATAGGGAGGAGGTGCGCTTCGATTCCGCCCTCCGCGGGATAGCAATGATCTGCGAGGCGCTGGAAGAGCTAGGGATAGCAGCCACCTTCTTCTTCGAGGGGGACACTCTCCTGCACGTTTCCAAGTTAATAGACATCCGCGACCTCATGTCCAAGCACGAGGTCGCCTGCCATGGGGTATGCCATGAGGATATCACCGGCGAATCGACCGGCATCCGCTTGGCCGATGGGGAGGTGGGCCAAGTGATCGACGACGGCCGCGAAATCGTGAGGAGGACGCTAGCCCGCGATCCTCTGGGGTTCCGGGCGCCCTACCAGCACATCGACTCTAGGACTCTCGAGATCCTTGAGAAGAGGGGGTTCCTCTACGATTC
This sequence comes from Methanomassiliicoccales archaeon, assembly GCA_035518995.1. GTDB lineage: Archaea > Thermoplasmatota > Thermoplasmata > Methanomassiliicoccales > UBA472 > JAJRAN01. The sequence goes on from DATIXC010000017.1 coordinate 544, forward strand.
CTCCATGACCGTCGCCATCGAGGAGCATGCCATCCGCCCATGGAAGGCGCATGGGGGATTGTGGGAGCTGCCGCTGGCCCAGGGGAAGGACGAGCGAGGCAGGCGCATAGTATCTTATCTATGGCCCATGCACGAGGGGAAGCGGAGCCCTACGGACTACGTCGAAATCGCTTCGAAGGTGCGCTCCGGGGCGCTCGTCCTGGCCACCCACTCTTGGCACGTGGCCGAGACGTATGGCCAAGGGATGCTCTCCCCGAGCTCGATCAGATCCAACCTTAAGAGCGTTCGCGCCGTGCTCGAAGGGACGATGGCGGAGGGGATGGAGTTCATTACCCTGCAGGCCCTAGTCGGGAGAATGGAGGCTTAGGGTTGGTCCCTGATGCCGGGAGCGGGCACGGATTACAAAGGACGGCGATCGAGCTGGCCTGGAAGGCCCTGGAAGGGAGGGACGTCGGGAAGCTGGCCTCCGATTCCGGGTCAAGGAGGTCCGCTGGCCATCTGCTCCTTCCCTTCTTCGAGGACAGGCTTATCGTCGACCTGGAGGGGAAGAAGGTCCTTTGGAGGGGGAAGGAGGCGGACGAGACCTCCGCTTTACTGGCCCTGCATTACCTGGCCGGGTGCGGGCCGGACTTGCCCAGCGGGGACCTCGTGCCCTTCAACCGGGCAGAGGGCGGAGATGCGTACTACGGAGCGTTCAAGCGACGGATCATCGACAGGCTGGCCTCCGAGTTCGGCCGGGACCCGGCATCGCTCATCAGGGCCGGGTTGACCATCGGTGGGATGGACGTGGCAATGGGCGCGGCCGGCCTGGAGGTCATCGTCTTCCCGAAGGTCGTCCTCACCCTCATCGTCTGGGAAGGGGACGAGGATGTGCCGGCCGCGGCCAACGTGCTCTTCGACGCCATGGCCCTAGACATGCTCTCCACCGAGGACCTGGCCGTGATGGGCTCGCTGGTCATCGCTAGGCTGATCAAGGCTAGGAACGCCCTCTAGTTCAGGCCGACTATGCGCCCGTCATCGAATATGTCCATCTCCGAGGCGTTCGGCTCCGCCGGCAGGCCGGGGATGAGCATGATGTCCCCGCAGATGGCCACGATGAAGCCCGCCCCAGCCGACACCTGCAGCTCCTTGACCGTCAGGGTCCAGCCCATAGGGGCGCCCTTCAGCTTGGGGTCGTCGGATATGGAGTGCTGGGTCTTAGCGACGCACACCGGCAACTCACCGTAGCCCTTCTCGATCCAAACCAGGTCCTTCTCCGCCTCGGCGTGGAACTTGACCTCCCCGGCGCCGTAGATCTCCCGGGCGATGGTCTCTATCTTCTTCTTCACCGAGAGCTTCGGCTCGTAGAGGAACTTGAACTGCTTGGGGTCGTTATCTATGGCGTCTACCACCTGCCGTGCGAGCTGTAAGCCCCCCTCGGCTCCCTGGTCGAAGACGAACGAGACCGCTGACCTCACGTCTAGGCGACGGCAATGATGCATGACCAGCTCGACCTCCTCGACCGTGTCGGTCTGGAAGTGGTTGATGGCCACGACCACCGGCACCCCGAACTTGCGCAGGTTGAGCACGTGGCGCTCCAGGTTGGCGAGGCCCTTCTCTAGGGCGTCCAGGTTCTTCACGTCGCACTTCTCGAAGGGGCATCCCCCGTGCATCTTCAGGGCCCGCACGGAGGCCACCAGCACGGCGCAGTCGGGACGGAGGCCGCTCAGGCGACACACGATGTTGAAGAACTTCTCGGCGCCGAGGTCGGTGGCGAAGCCCGCCTCGGTGACCACGTAGTCGGCCATCTTCAGGGCGCTCTTGGTGGCGAGGATGGAATTGTTGCCATGCGCGATGTTGGCGAAGGGGAAGCCGTGAATGAACATCGGCTGGCCATCGAGTGTCTGCACGATGTTGGGCTTCATGGCCTCGCGCAGTAGCAGGGCCATGGCGCCGATGCAGTTCAGCTGCTTGGCGTAGACCGGCTTCTTATCGTAGGTGTAAGCCACGATCATCTTGCCCAGGCGCTCCTTGAGGTCGGTCATGGAGGTTGCGAGGGCGAGGATGGCGCTGATCTCCGAGGCGGCGGTGATGATGAAGCCTGATTCGTGAGGCACGCCCCCCTCCCCGCGCCCTCCGAGGCCGACCACCACCTGCCTCAGCTCGCGGCAGTTCATGTCGATGGCCTTCTTCCACAGGATGCGAGTGGGGTCGATGTTGAGCTCGTTCTTCCTCTGGATGTGGTTCTCGATGATGGCTGACAGGAGGTTGTGCGCGGCCCCTACGGCATGGATGTCCCCGGTGAAGTGCAGGTCGATGTCCCACATGGGATAGACCTGGGAAAGCCCACCGCCAGTGGCGCCTCCCTTGATGCCGAAGACCGGCCCCAGCGATGGCTGCCTTAGGGCCCCGATCACGCTCTTGTTGAGCCTGCCCAGCCCCTGGACCAGGCCGATGGTGGTGACCGTCTTGCCCTCCCCGGCCGGGGTGGGGGTGATGGCGGTGGTGACGATGAGCTTGCCGTTCGGCCTGTCGTCGAAGCGCGTCAGAACCTCCAACGGGACCTTGGCCGTGAACTTGCCGTAGAGCTCAAGGTCGTCCTTCAAGAGGCCGATCTTTGCGGCCACCTCCCCGATGGGCAGGCACCTTGCCGCTTGGGCGATCTCGATGTTGGTCTTCAAGCTCAACCTCCTGGGTTGATTGCGTTATTAGGCACGCCATATAAAACAGAAGCGCCTTGGGGTCGAGCGCCGCCCCGATGATGTTATTTATATCCACACGCTCCTCTTCTCGCTGAGGAGATGGGGATGCAGGCGCAGGTCATCGATGGGAACAGGATCGCATCGCAGATCAAGGAGGAGCTCAGGGAGAGGCTGACCAAGCTGCACTTCGCGGGGCACGCCCCAGGGCTGGCGGTCGTTCTGGTGGGCGAGGACCCGGCCTCCAAGGTCTACGTGAGCATGAAGACCAGGGAATGCAAGGAGCTGGGCATCTTCAGCAAGCAGCTGGACCTCCCCGAGACGGTGAGCGAGGAGGAGCTGCTGAAGAACATCGATTACATCCAGGCCGACCCCAGGATCCACGGCATCCTGGTGCAGATGCCCCTGCCCCCGCACATCTCCGAGGCCAAGGTCATGGAGCGCATCGAGCCGGACAAGGACGTGGACGGGTTCCATCCGGTCAACGTGGGAAGGATGCTGATGGGCGTCCCGGGGATCCTGCCCTGCACACCGCATGGCATCCAGCAGCTGCTGGTCCGCAGCAACAACCCCCCTGAGGGCAAGCACGTCGTGGTCGTGGGCAGGAGCAATATCGTTGGGAAGCCCATCGCCGCCATATTGATGCAGAAGGCCAAGGACGCGAACGCCACCGTCACCGTCTGCCATTCGGGCACCAAGGACCTGGCTCAGTTCACTCGGCAGGCCGACATCCTGATCACCGCCATGGGCAGGCCCCAGTTCGTTAAGGCCGATATGGTAAAGGATGGGGTAGTGGTCATCGACGTGGGCATGAACCGTGTCGATGACACGAAGTCGGAGAAGGGCTATCGGCTGGTCGGGGACGTGGACTACGAGGCGGTCAGCAAGAAGGCCAAGGCCATAACCCCTGTACCAGGTGGCGTGGGGCCGATGACCCGCGCCATGCTCATGGTGAACACCGTCCGTGCCGCAGAGATCGACTTCGAGAAGGCGCAGGCGAGGAAGCGTTAAGCTGCTGGATGGCTTATCAGGCCTAGGATAATTTTATTTAGCTACGCGCAGACTACCCGCCCGCTAGGCGGAGAGGGCTCGCGCCGACCTCCCCTAGGAGGAAAACACTTGGCTGCCATCGAGGTCAACAACCTAACCAAGAGATACGGTCCGCTCGAAGCGCTGAAAGGCATCACTTTTAGCGTAGACGAGGGCGAGGTGTTCGGGCTAATCGGCCCGAACGGGGCGGGTAAGACGACCACCCTGAGAGTGCTCTCCACGCTGCTCGAGGTCACGTCCGGGGATGTGAAGATCTACGGCTACGACCTGGTGAAGCAGGCGGACGAGGTGCGCAAGATCATCTCCTACCTTCCCGAGGACGCGGGCGCCTACAAGAACATGAAGGGGATGGAGTACCTCCGGTTCATCGCCGCGTTCTTCGACGACAAGGACCGCGAGCAGATGCTGCAGAGGGGAATCCAGATAGCTGACCTGGGCGACAGGCTGGAGGACCGCATCGACACCTATTCGAAGGGCATGCAAAGGCGCCTGCTCGTGGCCAGGGCATTGATGATCAAACCAAAATTGGCCATACTGGACGAGCTCACCTCGGGCCTCGATGTAATCAACGCGCAGACCATCAGGAGGACCGTCAAGGAGTCGGCCAAGCAAGGGACCACCGTCCTGCTCTCCTCTCACAACATGCTTGAGGTGGAGCTCATGTGCGACCGCATCGCGCTGATTAACGATGGCCGGATCGTCGCCACAGGAACGCCCAAGGACCTGAAGTCGGAGTACCATGCGACCAACATCGAGGAGGTCTTCGTGGAGGTGGTCAAGTGAAAGGTAGCGTCGGCAACATCATCAAGAAGGAGGTCAAGGAGCTCCTGACCCCCAGCACGCTGGTCCCCATCATCATCTTCGCGATCATCTTCGGCTCCTTGGGGAGCATTTTCGGCGGGGCGACCGAGCAGCTCAGCGAGCCCCCGAAGATCGCCATCATCAACCAGGACGGCGGGGCCATATCCCAGTACGTGGCCGAGGACATGGCGAAATATTCCAATGTGGTGTACAACGGAACGGACCTGGACCAGGCTATCCAGGTGGTCACCGAACAGAACGGGGTGGCGGTGTTCGTAATCATGTCAGACTTCGGCCAGAACATCACCCAGAACAAGTCCGGCGTGATACATCAGTACTCGATAATGAAGGGCGCAGGCCTTTTGGAGACCATCTCCGGCTCCACCGCCGATGCCGTGCTCGCGCGTACGAGCTATGACCTGTCCACCGCGATAATCGACTCCCATTACACGGACAACGCCAAAGTCATACTCTCGCCCATCAACGTCACCCAGAGCACCATCTTCAAGGGCACGCAGATGGACGGGGTCACGCCGGCGATGATCTCGGCGGTGATGTCCGGCCAGGGATTCATCATCCCGCTCATCGTGGTCATGGTGGTCATCTACGCCGGGAGCATGGTGGTCACCTCGATGGGCAGCGAGAAGGAGAACAAGACCCTCGAGACCCTGCTCACGCTGCCGGTGGGGAGGACGTCCATCGTGTTCGGGAAGCTGGCTGGGGCGGCGGTCGTCGGCCTGGTGCTCGCAGGCATATACATGATCGGTCTGGGGTACTACATGACCTCGCTGACGTCTGGGGCCTCGCTCGACCTGAGCGCCTACGGCATCTC
>DATIXC010000018.1:0-5436 GCA_035518995.1 Methanomassiliicoccales archaeon
TTGGTTATCCCTGCATGCGTTGCGGAGAAGGAACATTACCTCTATCTACTAATACCTTGCCCACCTGGGACATCGATATGGTTCTATAGGCGCATGTGATGTGGCAGGTCTTCGATATGACCTGCTATTAAGGGCCCCCGCCAATTTTACGAGTCTGACCGAATTCAGAAATGCAGAAGAGCCTGGAGCTGCATCGGTGTGCGCATAGATATGGCGACAGAACGTTTGGATAAGCAGGTAGCGAGGCCATTGAAGCGGGTTGATCTCAACAAGGGCGAGTACTACATCAACCGTGAGTTGAGCTCGCTTGAGTTCAATCGCAGAGTCCTAGAGGAAGCGAACGATGACTATCATCCCCTGCTCGAGAGGGTCAAATTCCTCGCTATCTGTGGCTCTAATTTGGACGAGTTCTTCATGAGCCGCGTCTCCGACCTGAGGCGGCAGATGGCCCGCGGCGTCATCAAATTCACGGCGGATGGTCTCCCCCCCGCGAACACCATCGATAAGGTGAGGGTGATGCTGGGGCCGATTTTGGCCGGCCATGCGCAATGCTGGCGGGAGGGAATCTGCCCCGATTTGAAGAAGAATGGAATCCATGTGCACAAGTGGTCGGAGCTACATGCCGACCAGAGGATGGCCCTACGAAGGTACTTCGAACATGAGGTCTATCCTGCTCTGACGCCCCTGGCCTTCGACGCTCACCGCCCTTTCCCGTTCATATCTAATCTTTCCATCAACCTGGCAATCACGGTGCGCAGCGGGAGCAAGCAAGGCTTCGCCAGGGTGAAGGTTCCTACGATCACATTCCCGAGGTTCATCCGCATCCCCGAAGAGGCCGGGGAAACGGAGTACGCTGCTGGTAAGATGACATTGAACTTCGTGTTGCTGGAGGAACTGATCGCCGCCAACCTCGACCTCCTCTTCCCAGGCATGGAGGTCCTGGCCGCATATCCGTTCCGGGTCACGCGGGACGCGGAGATAGAAATCCAGATGGAAGAGAACGACGACATGCTCACGGCGGTGGAGGAGGGGGTGGAAAGCCGACGCCTCGGGCCGCCGGTCCGACTCGAAGTGGACTCCAGCATGCCAGATAGCGTCCGGGACATGCTCACCCAGAACATGGACCTGCCAAGGTATCTGGTCTATCAGCATGCGGCACCGCTCGGCCTGGTCGACTTCTGGCAATTGCTGTCCCTAGACCGACCTGATCTTAAGGACGCGCCGTTCAGCCAATACGTGCCCCGTGACCTCTCCAGCTCCCAGGACCTATTCGCGGCGCTGCACGCCAAGGACCACCTGTTGTTCCATCCCTACGACTCGTTCCAGCCCGTGGTTGCGATGCTGCAGCAGGCCGCCAACGACCCGGAGGTCCTTGCCATCAAGATCACGCTTTACCGCATCGACAAGCGCTCCCCGGTCATCGAGTCCCTGATAGAGGCGAGGAAGCAAGGGAAGCAGGTGGCCGCGGTGGTCGAGCTCAAAGCCAAGTTCGATGAGGAGAACAACATCTCCTACTCCCGCACGCTCGAACAGGAAGGGGTGCACGTCGTCTATGGGCCAGTGGACCTCAAGGTGCACGCCAAGATCTGCATGGTGGTTCGCAAGGAGCGCAGGGGCATCATGCGCTACTGCCACCTATCCTCGGGCAACTACAACAACGTGACGACCAAGGTCTATGGCGACCTAGCTTACATCACCACGAACCCGGACATAGGCACGGACGTCTCCAATCTATTCAATGCCTTGACCGGATACGCCAACATTTCAAGCTACCAAAAGCTGCTCGTGGCCCCCGTCGGCCTCAGGTCCGGGATACTGGACCGAATCCAGAGGGAGATAGAGCGCCACCGCGAGTTCGGCAACGGGATGATCGCGTGGAAGCTGAACGGGCTGCTGGACAAGGACGTCATCAAGGCGCTCTACCAGGCTTCTCAGGAAGGCGTGGAAGTGCTGCTCAACGTCAGAGGGCTCTGCTCCCTCCGCCCTGGGGTGAAGGGGGTGAGCGACAACATCACCGTGATGTCGATCGTCGGCCGCTTCCTTGAGCACTCGCGCATTTACTACTTCCGCAACGGGGGCGATGAGGAGGTGCTCCTGGGCAGCAGCGACATGATGCCGCGCAATCTGGACAAGAGGGTGGAGCTGCTGTTCCCTGTCCAGGACGCCAAGATCAGGAGCGCCCTGGTAGGCGACATCCTCGCCACCCACCTGAAAGACAACGTGAAGGCGAGGAGGCTCCGCTCCGACGGCACCTACATCAAGGTCCGCCCTAAGAAAGGCGAGGCACCGTTGGACTCGCAGAAGTACTTCATCGAGCACAGGGGGGAGTGGCACGGGGACTGAGACCGACCCCACCTGGAGCTGGCTCTGCGCAGAGGCCATGACCGCACAACTGGAAGCCCTCATGAAGGAGGGCGAGGGAGTCCTCGCCCAGAAGGACGTGGAGAATGTGCACCGCATGCGGGTGGCCTCCAGGCGGGTCAGGGCGGCGCTCGAGACCTTCGAGGACTGCCTGCCGGCGGACCGAGCGGGCTCGTGGCGCAAGGAGATGAGGCTGGTCACCAGGGCGCTCGGGGCCGCCAGGGACGCGGACGTTCAGATCGGGTTCCTGAAGGGTGCGATGCCATCCTCCAGGCCGGAGGACAAGCCAGGGATGAGAATGGTCCTCGACCTCAAAACGAAGGAGCGGGCGGGCCTCCAGCTTCCCCTGGTCAAGATCCTCCAGGACCTCGAGCGCAACGGACTTCCCAGGGAGATGCTCGACTTCTTCCGCAAGGAGAAGGAGAATGCCCTGAAGGCCAGAGTCCCGCATCGCTCGCCCATGGCCTTCGAGAAGGCCTGGGAGCGGGTGCACGGCAAGGTGGAGGAGCTTACGGCGCACGAGCCTTATGTCCACCAGGAGGACGCGGTGGCCGAGCATCATGCCATGCGCATCTCCGCCAAGCGGCTGCGCTACGCACTGGAGCTGGTCCATCCGCTCTTCGACGATGGCCTCGAGCAGGAGATAGCCCAGGTCAAGAAGCTGCAGGAGCTGCTGGGTGACCTGCACGACTGCGACGTCTGGGTGCAGGAGCTGGAGAAGATGGCCTCGGACCTGGAGAAGGGCGGCCTGAAGCTCCCAAAGGGCACGAGCGCCAAGAAGGTCGGGCCAGGGATAGACTTCCTAGAGAGGGATCGGTCCAGGCAGCGCAAGGAGACTTACGGCCGTTTCGTGGCGCTCTGGGACTCCTTGGTCGAGAAGGGCTACGTCGAATCCCTGCTCCGAAGGCTCGAGGCCGCGGCGGACCAGACCGAGGACCTGGCTCCCAAGGCCATCGAAATGCTCGTAAGGGACCCAGGCGCGAAGGTGGCCGTCATAGGGGACGTCCATGGCAACCTGCAAGCGCTGGAGGCCGTGCTGAAGGACGCCAAGAGGCGCGGGGCCGACATCGTCCTGAACACCGGGGACATGCTAGGATATGGTGCGAACCCCGAGGAGAGCGTCAGGCTGTTGCGCTCGCTGCCCTCGATTAGTGTCATTGGCAACTATGACCTCAAGGCCTTCCGCATCCACGATCGCAAGGAGCCTTGGCCCGAGGGGAAGTCCAAGGACAAGCTCCTCTCGTTCGAATGGGCCTACGACCATGTCTCGCCATCCACCCGCGCCTGGTTGAAGTCCCTGCCAAAGGAGGTGCGCATAGAGGTCGGGGGGACCAGGCTGCTGATGGTGCATGGTAGCCCGGACTCCATGGACGAGCACCTTGGCCCTGAGACGCCCGTCAGGAGGCTGGAGGAAATCGCCAGGACAGCGGACGCAGACCTGTTGATCATGGGCCACTCTCACCGGTCCATGTCCAGGATGGTCGGGGGGACGAGGTTCCTCAACCCTGGCTCGGTGGGAAGGCAGGACGATGGGGACCCGAGGGCATCGTACGCCATTTTGCGGTTGCAACCGTTCATGGTCTCCCTCAACAGGGTGGCCTACGACGTGAAGGGAGCGGCCCGGGCCATCAAGGAGGCTGGCCTCCCCAGGCAGTTCGCCAGGATGATCAAGGAGGGGCGAGCCTATGACCGGGTTGTCGGGAAGGGCGAGGAGGGGAGGGTCGATCGACAGACCGCTCTCGCGCTTTCCTGGCAGGTGGCCCGCACCTACATCGGGGACGATCCCCACACCAAGCAGGTCTCGCGGCTGGCCCTGATACTGTTCGACTGCCTATCCGAGCGGCTGGGGCTGAGCGGCGAGGACCGCCTCTGGCTGGAATGCGCGGCCATCCTGCACGACATAGGCTGGTCGGAGGGGCGCAGGGGCCACCACAAGACCTCGTTGCGAATGATATTGGAGGAGGACGCGCTGCCCTTCGACCGGAACGAAAGAAGGGCGATAGGCAGCATCGCCCGCTATCACCGCAAGGCGCTCCCTGACCCGAGCGATGCGCACTATTCCAATCTCGGCAAGAAGGATAGGAGAAGGGTGACGGCCCTTGCGGCCATACTGCGGGTGGCGGACGCCCTGGACAGCTCGCACAACGCGAGGATCGGCGGCCTGCGCTGCCAGTTCTCCTCGGGAAAGCTGGTTCTAGTCTGTGAGGCCGCCGGCAGTCTGGAGATGGAGGAGATGGAGGTCACCAAGAAAGGCGACCTGATGAAGAAGGCACTCGGCCTCGACATCGAGCTCAGGATGGAAGTGGCGCGATGAGCTTCCAGGGAAAGGTCGTCTCCTTCATCGACATCGGGACCAACTCCATCCGCACGGCGGTGATCCGCCTCAACCCCAATTACTCCTACTCCATCCTCTCGAGGCAGAAGCAGGTCGTCCGCCTGGGGGAGAGCGAGTTCCTGGAGCACATGCTCATCCCCGCCGCCATCGAGCGATGCGTGGTGGTGTGCAAGCGCTTCGTGGAGATGGGGAGGGCGTTCGGCGCGGAGGAGTTCGTCACCGTGGCCACGTCGGCCACGAGGGAGGCCAGGAACCAAGGGGAGCTGCTGGAGCGCCTGCGCAAGGAAGTGGGAATAGAGGCCAGGGTAATCTCCGGTAAGGAAGAGGCCCGGCTGATCTATCTCGGGGTCTCGACGGCCTTCCACCTCGAGGACAGGTACGGGGTCTTCATCGACATAGGGGGCGGGAGCACCGAGGTCTCGGTGGGGAACCAGTCCGAGTTCGTGTACTTGGACAGCCTGAAGCTGGGAGCCATCAGGCTGAGCGAGCTGTTCATCTCCGAGGAGGAGACAGGGCCGGTCTATCCAGAGAAGTACGCGCAGATGAAGAAGTCGGTCCGCAGCGAGATCGTACGGACGGTGCAGAAGGTGAAGCGCTACAAGCTTGATCTGGCCGTAGGTACCTCGGGCACCATCATCAACCTGGGGGAGGTGGCGATGCGCAACCTCAACGGGGCCATGGGCAAGAACGACACACTTACCATGTCCAGGCTCAAGAAGACCATCGACCTGCTCTGCTCC
>DATIXC010000019.1:0-3410 GCA_035518995.1 Methanomassiliicoccales archaeon
AGCCACCCTGGCACGTTCAGGAGCAAGCATCATCGCCTTGGACATAACGCCGGAGATGCTCAGGGAAGCTAGGAAGCTGTATCCAGAGATGGGGATCCAATGGTTGCTTGGCGATGTCAGCCGCCTGCCGTTCGTCGATGCCGCGTTCGACCTCGTCGTCACCAGGAGAGCACCCCACCACTTCTTGGACATCGGATGGGCCCTTAGGTCCATGGCTTCGGTCTTGAAGCACGGAGGCTCTCTGGTGATCGACGACCGGAGCGTGCCCGAGGATCCTTTCGCGGATGCGACAATGAACCATCTGGACAAGCTGCACGACCGCTCCCATGTCCGCGAATATCGGATCACCGAGTGGCTAGGCATGCTGGCATCTACGGGGTTGAAGGTCACGTACGCGGAGATGTACGAGAGGAGAAGGCCCCTCGATTCCCTGACCGCCACCGCCGAGGAGGAGGATGCCCAGGAGATAAGGGGGGTAGTGGACGCTCTGGACGAGGAGGGGCGGAGGAGAATGGGCATAGAGGTGGTGGGGGGCGAGGTCATGGTCACGCATTGGTTCGTTCTGTTGAAGGCTCTTAAGCCCTGAGCTTGGCAATGATTTAATCCGAGAAGAGCCTTGAAGCGAGCGACCTACGATGGGCAAGGAGTTCGACCTGGGGTATCGGATCAGGAACGTGCTCAGGATAGCCTACACGCTGCCTTTCGTCCTGGCGTCGATCACCGGCGTGGCCTACGCACTCACCATTGAGCAGGAATGGCTCATGGCCCTCCTCATTCCCTTGGACGTGCTCGTCCTGGCCATGTTCGTTAACCTGACCAACGATTATTACGATCACCGGAGCGGGGTGGACAAGGCCCGGTTCGAGGTGATGGACGCCGCGATGTCCGACACGTCCAGTAAGAATCTGACCGACAACGTGTTCTGGCAGGGCAACTCCTTCGATCGAGGGCTGATCACCGAGAGGGCTGGACTCGCGCTCATGGCGTCCTTGGCCCTTCTGGCCATCGCCCTTTCCATCCCCATAATCCTCTTCGGAGGCTGGCTGGTGGTGGCGCTTGGCCTGATCGCCTTCTTCCTGGCCTTCTTCTACACCGCCCCCCCTCTGAACCTGGGCGCGAGGGGCCTGGGCGAGCTGGACGTCATGCTCTCCTTCGCTCTGATCTCGTTCTTCAGTTATTATGTGATCGCCCAGAAGCTAGCCTTGGTCCCGGTCCTCATCGCCGTCACCGTCGGCCTGAACGCAATGAACATGCGCATCGTGGACGAGATGTCGGGTCTGGAGGCGCACGCGCGGACGGGCGAGAAGGACCTGGTGGTCATCTTCGGGGTGGACGGCGCGGCCAACATCATGCTCGCAGTGATGGTGGTCATGTACGCGATCTGCGCCGCGCTGTGTTCTTACGACCCGCTGTTCCTGGCCTTGTTTCTGACCATTCCTCTGGCAGCCAGGGCGCAAAGGCGGCTCAGGGACAAGGGCGACAGGTTCAGGGTGATGCGGCCCGTCCTGGACGTCCTGAAGCTGGCCATAGGGCACGCACTCATCGTGATCATTGTCTTGAGTATGCGAATCGCCTTGACATCTCTCTGATGGCCCCGACGTTGCCCTTGGTGATGAGCCGGTACTCTCGAACCGCGTCGAATCCGCACTGCTTGCAGGATGTCGTGTTCTGCATCGGGCATCCATAATAATGCGAGCAGTCGGGGAGGACGAAGGCTGAGACCCAATGCGGGCATTCCTCCCCGAAGTCCTCTTTTAGGAGGTCCTTGAGAGAGCGGGTGGTGTTTAGGAGCGGGTACCCATCCTTCTTCAGCCGCAGTGCCTCCTCCACCACCTTCGTCTTCTCCTCGAGGCTCAATGCTATTTCCTGTGGGGGCGGTGTGATGAAGTTCAGCATCATGCCGCGGATGTGGGCGTTTGCCTTCACTATCTCGGCAGTGGAACGGACGTGCCCCTTGTTCTGCTGCATCACCGTCATGTTGGCGAAGATGTTGGGGTGGCCTGTCCTTTCCAAATTTGACATCAGCTTGTCGAAGACCCCCTGTCCTCGGATGGAATCGTGCACTTCCTTCGGACCGTCCAGGCTCACGGAGATTACGTCGCTCTCCTCGAAGAGGGGGTTGGTGCCGTTGGTGGTGTACCCGACCACGAAATAGCCAACGTCCTTCCCTGCCCTTATGAGGTCGCCCAGGTTCTTGCCCTCGATCTGCCAGAGGGTCGGCTCACCGCCCTCGAAGAACAGGATGCGCGCCCCCTTCTCGTAGAAGTCGCGCATTTCCTTCAGTGCATCCTCCCAGCCTATCTGGCTTGGGGATGGTATCTTATCGACGTTCCCGGAGATCGAGCAGTGCTTGCACCTGAGGTTGCAGTTGAAGTTTATGATCATGGTGTTGACCAGCGGCCTTCTGTTCCCCACCTTTGACCTGAGGAACCATCCTGCATAGAAGCCCATCTGGCCAGCATTCAGGAGCTCGCTCATCAATTGAAGAACGGCCAGGGGCTATTTATATGATGGCGACGAACGCCCGAGGCGGTCCCGCTCATCCCTGGACAATGATTATAAGCGCAGAAATCAAAGGAACCTTGGTGGCGTTCTAATGCCTGCGGATTGGAGGAAGGATTTTAAGGATTTGTACTTCCCGCCCACGAGCAAGGTGGTGGAGGTGGTCGTGCCCCAACTCAGATTCTTGACGATCGAGGGGCAGGGCGATCCCAATAGCAGTAAGGAATTCCAGAGAGCGATTGAGGCCCTCTATTCGATCTCCTATACATTGAAATTCACCATCAAGAAGCAGGACGCGTCCAAGGACTTCAGGGTCGGCCCTTTGGAGGGATTGTGGTGGAACACAGAGGAAGGCGAGCTGGTCCAAGGCAAGAAGAGTGATTGGGCATGGAAGGCCATGATACTACTGCCTTCTTCTATCGAGGAGGGCTCTGTCGAGGGTGCCAGAGAGGCGGCCATGGGCAAGAAGGACAACCCCAGCCTTAATAAGGTCGTCCTGGAGGATTTAGAGGAAGGGCGCAGCGCTCAGATAACCCATGTCGGTCCGTGGAGTGCTGAGGCGGAGAGCATCAACAGGGTAAAGGACTTCATCAAGGAAAAAGGCGGGGTTCCGAGAGGGAAGCATCACGAGATCTATATGAGCGACCCAAGGCGCGTCGCTCCCGAGAAGCTGAAGACTGTGATACGCCAGCCATTTGGTAACTCTATTAATATTGCTCCCCGACGAACCTTCGTAGGCTCTAAAGGCTAATAATTTATATAATCATAGCAAATTTAACTCTAACGCCATAAGCAGGGAGGGAAAGAATGGCAGACACGGGAAAACCGATAAGGATTCAGGTGCTGGAGACCATCGCCGCCTTGATGACCGCCGCGTTCGGCTTCATAGCCGCTCTGGCTTGGAATGG
>DATIXC010000020.1:0-4966 GCA_035518995.1 Methanomassiliicoccales archaeon
ACCAGAACCGACGCCCTAAAGGACAAGCTCGAGCACATACTTTGCAACTTCCGCAACACCAAGCTGATCATCGCTGAGGTCAGCTCCAGCCTGCTCATCGTCGTAACGTCAGAGCGCGGCACCGACACCGAGAAGATCCTGGATAACATGAACAAGGTCGTGACCCGGACCAAGCAGGAACTTGTCTGGCTGCGCTGAAGGGTCATCACTCTTTTCTTGAAGGAGCGCCGAGGCTCACTGCAGGTGCTCCGCGATGTCCTCGAGTATCCTGTCGCAGTAGATGCATCGCAGGACCGGCGGGTTCCTCGACTCCACGTTGAACTCCGGCTCCACAGGCTCGTGGAGGTTGGTGATGCAGCTGGGGTTGCCGCAGCGCACGATGCCCTTGACCACTTCGGGCAGCGAGACCTTGTACTTCTCCGCCACGTTGAAGTCGCGGATGATGTTGATCGTGGCCCGCGGCGAGATCAGCGCTATCTTGTCGACCTCCTTGGTGTCGAGCTCCCGGTCCTCCACCTTGACCACGTCCTTGAAGCCGTTCTTGGAGGAGGGCACGTGCATGAGCACGCTCACCGGCGACTGCACGTTCGTGCCGCTGACCCCAATGATCCTCAGCACCTTGAGGGCCATGCCGCACTCGATGTGGTCGATGACCGTGCCGTTCCTGATGGGCGTGACCTTGAATTCCTTCATCACAGCTCACCCCCGAGGACTAGCAGCAGCAGGGCCATGCGCACAGGGACCCCGTTGAAGGCCTGGACGAAGTAGCGCGCGTGGTCGGTCCCGTCCACCTCGGGGGCGATCTCGTCCACCCTGGGCAGGGGGTGCATGACGATGAGGTCGCGCTTCGCCTCGCGCAGGAGGTTGTTGTCGATGCGATACACGCCGGCGATCTTCTGGTACTCCGCCGGGTCGGGGAACCGCTCCTTCTGTATCCTCGTGACGTACAGTACGTCTACCTCCTTGATGACCTCCTCGAGCTTGGAGGTCAGCTTGGGCTTGCCCCCCAGCTTCTCGACCTGGCGCACGGTCTCCCGGGGCATCTGCAGGTTGGCGGGCGCCACGAAGGTCACCTCGGCTCCGAACATGGTCAGCGCCTCGGCGAGGGAGTGCACCGTCCGGCCGTACTTCAGGTCCCCGACCAGGGCGACCTTGACCTCCTCGATCCTCTTGAACTCCCTGCGGATGGTGAAGAGGTCTAGAAGGGTCTGGGTGGGATGCTGGCCCGCGCCGTCCCCGGCGTTGATGACCGGCTTGGAGGAGAAGTGGGCGGCGAGGCGGGCCGAGCCCTCGTGGGGGTGGCGCAGGACTATGACGTCGGAGTAGGACTCGACCATCCTTATGGTGTCGGTCAGGGTCTCGCCCTTGGCCACGGACATCATCGAGGGATGGGCCATCTCCATGGTCCGGCCTCCCAGCCGCGACATGGCGGTGCTGAAGGACATGTGGGTGCGCGTGGACGGCTCGAAGAAGAGGTTGGCCAGGATCCTTCCGTCCAAGGCCTTGGTGAAGATCTCGCCCTTGGCGTAGGGAATCATCCTCTCCGCCAAGTCCAGAACCTGATCGATGTCCTCCCGGGACAGATCGCGGATGGAGACGACGTCCTTTCCCTTGAAGTTCATGGTGCTCGCCTCCACATGGCGCAGACGACATTAATATTATTTGCCTGGCGCTGATGGCTTGCCGGGCTCGGGCCCCTCGGTGAACTTGTGCAGGACCTCCTGCATTCGGGAGTACCAATCCTCCACGCACTTCTCCAAGCGGCCGCGGAGCATCTCCCTGCTGATCGCCCTGTAGACGTGGTAGTAGCCGCCGCGCTCGATGCTCTTCGTCTCCCGGTAGACCATCCCGCAGGTCATGAGCTTCTGCAGGGCGCGGTATACCGTGCTCCTGTCCTTCCCCATCTTGGAAGCCAATTCGTCCGCCCGGAGAGGCCCGCTTTCCATGAGCTTATAATAGACCTCGACCTCGAACTCGCCCAGGCTGAAAGCGCATTGCACCAGGTCGTGGCACGTGCTTACTTCTGCTATCTTCTCTGGTAGCATGTCAGGGCTCCAGGCTCGGGTTTCGGCTTTTCGAAAGACTTATATGCAAGTTGGTTATATATAGTTGTCGCACAACCGTGCATAACCGGTGGTGAACAAGATGCAGAAGGATGCGAGCCTGGACGCGAAGGGCCTGATGTGCCCCATGCCCATCGTGAAGCTGGCCAAGAAGATGAAGGAGCTTCAGGTGGGGCAGGTCCTCGAGCTCATCGTCGATGACCCGGGCGCCAAGGAGGACGTCCCGGCCTGGTGCGAGAGGACCCAGAACGAGCTGGTCGAGACCAAGCAGGAAGGAAAGGTCTTGTATTTCTACATCAGAAGGAAGGTATGATAGCATGGCAGATGTCAAGAAAGTGGCCATTGTGGTGTCGGAGGGCACCTTCGACAAGGCGATGATGTCTTTGATGATCGGGAACACAGCGGCGAGCATGGGCATGGAAGTGCTCATCTTCCACACCTTCTTCGGGCTCAAGCTGGTCACCAAGGGAGCCAACCCGAAGGCGCCGGGCATGTACCGGCTGTTCACGGGCATGTTCAAGAAGAAGATGAAGGCCGTCGGGGTGGAGGACTACGCCGCCCAGAAGAAGATGGCCGTCGACCTGGGCATCAACCTGTACGCCTGCTCCACCAGCATGGGCGTGATGAACGTCAAGGCGGAGGACCTGGACCCTGGCGTGAAGATCCTTGGCGCGGCGGCGTTCTTGAACATCGCAGCCGACACGGACATGCAGTACTTCATCGGATGAGGATATCATGCCTTCGATACTCTTCGTGATGCTCAAGTCGCCCCACGAGAACGTCAACCTGGAGCTGGTGGACGAGCTGGGAAAGGGCTGCAAGAGGGCGGCTCTCCTCTTCGAGGACGCCGTTTACTACGCCGTGGACAAGAAGCAGGGCAAGCACCTCTCCGAGCACGTCGACGACGTTTTCGTCATGGCGGACGACCTGGCGGCCAGAGGGTTCAAGGGCAAGGCCGAGGGCAAGTTCAAGGAGATCGACTACGGCGAGGCGGTGGACGTGGTCATGGAAAGGTACGACCGCACCATTACCATCTGAGGTGCAGGAAATGGCCAAGACAATGGTGATACACCTGCGGACGGGCAGCATGATGAGCATGGACTCCAACATCGCCGCAAAGCTGGCGCGCGCGGCCCTGGAGAAGGGCTACAACGTGCACATGTTCGGCTACGGCGAGGGCATCACGGTGATTAAGGATGGCCAGGACCCTAAGCGCTTCCCCAACGTGGGGAAGGAGCTAGGCGAGCTCGCCGAGAAGGGCTTGACGGTGATAGTGTGCGAGACCTGCTGTGCCGCGCGGGGGATCCATAGGGGCGAGGAGATCAAGGGAACGAAGATCGGCTCTTTGACCAAGGACTTTTCCAAGTTCGTCAAGGAAGGGGACAAGATGATCACCATAGCGAGGTGAGGAGATGGCCGACAGCATCCTATTCATAATGACCAAGCCTCCCTACGGCTTCGAGGAGTTCTTCGCCGGCGCAAGGGCTTCGCTGGCCATGCTGGCCTCCGGCCTCATAGGCCGCTCCACTCTATTGCTGGTCGGGGACGGTACCTTGAACGCGGTGACGAGCCAGGACCCAGAAGCTGTGAAGATGCCCTCCAACGTGGAGGCCATCAACGACCTGGCTGACTTCGAGGGCGAGGTCTACTGCATCGCCGAGGACCTAAGATCGCGGGTGGGAGATGTCCCTGTGATCGAGGGCGTGAAGATGATCGAGTGGGAGAAGGCCAAGGAGCTGGTCTTCGATCATCAAATGGTTACGACGTTCTAAGCAGCCGTTGAGTCATCAATTACCACTTTTTCTCCATTTTTCGTATTATTATAGATTCTTGCATTTTTTCAATACAAAATAGATTTTAAGCTTTTTACTATATATATGAACTAGAAAAATAGATAAAATATTTGATTTTTTTGTTATTTTGTCTAATAGAATCTATAATGGAAGCCAGATATTTTTTGATTGAAAAAAATTTCGTAATTTTACGCGAATTCTTGATAGTAAAGTGACTTACTTTTATAATAGTTCGTAAAATTGCAAACCTTTATCGTTTCGTTCACCAAGTACTGTTTTGGAGGTGAAAAAACCATGGACTATGTGAACGTCGAGAAGAAAAAGAAGGACTACATCAACTCGACTGGTGACGAAAAACACGTGAAGGAGAGCAGCTTCAAGGCGTTCAACCAGTTCCTGCGCCGGTGGGACTCGATAAAGCCGCCAGTGCGCAAGATCTATTGAAATACTCTGCTCGGGATGGGCTCGCCCCATGAAGGCCAGTCCATCCAATAATATGTTTTGAGTGCAATGATTCCCGCGATTCTTGCTCCTCAGAGCTATCCAAAGTCTTTATTACCGCATTTTGATAGCTGAATCATGTTGGAGGTCTTGGCGCGGACTTTCCTGGGGCGATGTGTCCGGTGGTCTGGAGAGGGCTATCGCCTCGAGACCCCGAACATACTGTTCCTGAATGACGATCACCTGTCGCCGCCATTCGCTGAGGTGTTCTTGGAGGCTGGCGACGAGCCGGGAGCCGAGGTAATAGGCTCCAATACCGGAGCTCGGATGGCGGAGATCGAGGGAGGGACCTTCGTCCCGCTCTCCATCGAATCCCGACTCCTCTCCGAGGAAGGGCGGGCCGAAGGAACGCCCTCGCAAAAAGAGCTCGGAGACCTCGTGGTCATGCCTCATTCCTTCGAGCTGAGGCGGGACGCGCGCTCCTTCGTCCAGCATATGAGGGCGCTCCGTGGAGCGGTCGGCCCGTCCAAGCTCATCTATGCGCCCGGCATCATGGACGTGTCCAACCTGGCGTTGTTGGCCTACATGGGGGTGGACCTGTTCGACTCCGCCCTCGTCTCATATTTGGCGAGGAAGGGGTCCCTATCCCTGCCCGAAGGCACGATCTCC
>DATIXC010000021.1:0-5048 GCA_035518995.1 Methanomassiliicoccales archaeon
AAGCGACAACAGAAGCAGCCACCTTGCACATCGCAGGTCTCCAAGCCCTGGTTGCAGGAATATTGGCTATCGACCAAATCTGTACCTTGGTCGTTCATTATTATGGCGACCTTCTTGCCATCGTCGGTAAGGCTCTTGGCCATTTTGGTTATCAAGGTGGTCTTACCAGCTCCTAGAAATCCTCCGATTATCGAGATTCGGGTCCTCATTGCACTCCCGGCATTCAATCGACCGTCTTTATTAATAATTTATTTCAAACTCAAATATTCGATTAGGGGGATGCGAAATGTCGATGGCTAGGAAGCTGATGAGAATGCTTCATTATTTGAGTTCTTTGTCAAATATTTATAATTAAAATTCTTGTCCGAAAGCTGCAAGGTCAATTAGCCGTGCAAGGAGGAGATCATCTGCCAACCTTGAAACAGAACCTTTTGGCCGAGTTCATCGGCTCCATGTTCCTAGTCGTCGCAGCAATTGGCTCAACCATACTGTCGTTCCAGATCTTCGGGGCCAATTTGGCTCTGGCGGTGTTCATGAACGCCATCGCCGTCGCCTTCGTTTTGTTCGCGTTGATTGAGAGCTTCGGCTCGATTTCGGGAAGCCATTTCAACCCGGCGGTCACATTGGCAATGTACATCACCGGCCAAATGAAGAGGCGGAGAGCCATCTACTACGTGGCCGTCCAATTCCTCGGTGGGTTCGTTGGCCTGCTGGCCACGCATCTGATGTTCTACGATGCCATTCCAACCATAATAACGGTGTCAGAGAACGTGAAAACTGCAAGCCTTGTTTTCGCGGAGTTCCTGGGGACGTTCATCCTGGTCGGGGTCATCATTGGCTGTGTCAGAGGAGGCTCGAAACATACTGGGTTGTCAGTTGCGTACATCGTTGGCGGGATGCTGATAACAACCTCGAGCACGATGTTCGCCAACCCCATGGTTACCTTCTGCAGAATGTTCACCTATGCGATATGCGGGATTGCCCCAATATCTGGCCTTTACTTCATAATCGCAGAGTTGATTGGCGCGGCGGTCGCAGCCTACATCTTCGGAATCATTTACCCGATGAAGCTAAAGGACAAGTGCGATCCGTTCGAATGCCCGCCGAATAAAATCGTCGAGGTAAAGATGGAGTAGCGACGGAAACCCCATGGGAATGGCCGGCCCTTCCTATTCCCTCCGGCCATCCCAAATCCTTTAAGTCCAGCAAGGGATTCACTGACCGATGATGGTTCTCGGGGGCTCAAGCTCCAGGTTGCTCGCCCAGGATCTTGCCCACGTTCTAGGTCTGGAATACGTACAGGCGCAGACCAAGCGCTTCCCGGACGGGGAGGGGTACGTCCGAATCGACAGGGAGGCACTGGAAAAAGAGGTGGTGCTGGTGCAGAACACCTACCCCGATTCCAACTTGGTGGAGCTGCTCCTTTTATTGGATGCGGCTCGGGGCCTAGGTGCGGATAAGATAACCTGCGTCATCCCGTACTTCGGCTACGCTCGCCAGGACCGCCGGTTCAATCCTGGGGAGGCTCTAAGCGCCAAGGTCATGCTCCGCCATTTGGAGATGGAGATGGACCGCCTTCTGACGATCGACCTCCATAAGCCCGATGTCCTCGAGTGGTTCGCCCGAGCGCCCGCGAAGGACCTGAAGGCCGCGCCGGCCATTGGCGGTTACTTTGCGCGGCATGGCATTGATCTCGTATTGGGACCGGACAAGGGGGCTGCGCAGAGGGCGGAGGAGGTCGCCAAGGTGATCGGCTGCGAGAGCGACCACCTCGAGAAGACGCGCCTGAGCGGCACGGAGGTCAAGATCTCCCCGAGCCATGTGGGTGCCAGAGATAAGACGGTCCTCATCGTGGACGACATCATCTCCACTGGGGGCACCATCGTGGCCGCCACCAACGAGCTCAAGCGTCTCGGGGCGAGGAAGGTCTATGCCGCCTGCACGCACGGGCTGTTCACGGGAGGCGCGGTGGAGAGGTTGCAGGGGACGTGCGATATGATCGTCTCAACGAACACGCTCGAGAGCGAGGTCTCCAAGATATCGGTGGCGAAGGTCGTTGCCGCTGAGCTTTGAGCTCTCCAGGCTCTTCTTGCGATGGGATCGAACAGGCGCTCCTTCGCCATTCAAAGAATATAAGAAGGGAATGATATTCCCAAATCGCTCCGGTTGATGAACATGGTGGTCAAGAAATCCGAGGACTTCAGCGAATGGTACAACGAGATCGTGGAGCTCGCTAACCTCACCGACAAGCGCTACCCCATCAAGGGGATGAACGTCTGGATGCCCTACGGATGGAAGATCATGCGCCTCACGGACGAGTTCATCCGCGAGGAGCTCGACGCCACCAGCCACCAGGAGGTCTGCTTCCCCCTCCTCATCCCCGAGACCGAGTTCAAGAAGGAGGCGGAGCATATCAAGGGCTTCGATTCGGAGGTGTACTGGGTCACGCACGCCGGCCTGAACGAGCTCGACATCCGCATGTGCCTTCGGCCCACCTCGGAGACGGCCATGTACCCCATCTTCGCCCTCTGGGTGCGATCGCACTCCGACCTGCCGCTGAAGACCTACCAGATAGTGAACACCTTCAGGTACGAGACCAAGATGACCAGGGCGTTCATCCGGGTCCGCGAGATCCACTTCTTCGAGTCTCACACCTGCCACACCACGGGGGAGGACGCGCAGAGGCAGGTGGAGGAGGACTTCGTGATCCTGGAGAAGGTCATGAGGCACCTCGCCCTGCCCTACTTCCTGCTGACCAGGACGGAATGGGACAAGTTCCCTGGCGCCTACTACACAGTCGGAGTCGATTGCCCTCTGCTCGAGGGCCGCTCTTTGCAATTGGGCAGCATCCACCATTACAGGGAGAACTTCTCCAGGCCGTTCGACATCAAGTACGAGGACGTGGACGGGACGTTGAAGTACGTGCATCAGACCACGTATGGGATGAGCGAGAGGCTCGTCGGCTGCACGGTTGCCTTCCACGGCGATGATACGGGCTTGGTGCTGCCGCCCGACGTCGCCCCGATACAGGTGGTCATCATACCCATCCTCGCCAAAGGGAAGGTCGAGGAGGTCATGGCTGAGGCGTCGAGTCTTCGCGATGAGCTCAGGAGGGCCGGCATCAGGGTGCACCTGGACGACAAGGACGAGAGGCCTGGCAGCAAGTTCTTCAATTGGGAGATCAAGGGAGTGCCACTGCGCCTGGAGCTAGGGCAGAGGGACATCGCTGGGGGTAAGGTGAGCTTCGCTGTCCGGTACGATGCTAGCAAAGGATCGTTCCTCCGCGCTAACGCAGTGGAGGAGGTTCGTGTCAGGCTTCAGGACATAATGAGAACTATGAACGAGAATGCCTGGAAGCGGCTCTCGACGGCAGTGGTTACCATCGACAGCCTGGACAACCCGCCCAAGAAGATCCTCCGCTTCGGTTGGTGCGGTGAGGAGTCCTGCGGCCGAGAGATCGAGACGAGGACCGAGCTGAAAATCCTGGGAACGCCTTATATAAAGGAGGAGTTCCACGGCAAGTGCCTTGTCTGCGGCAAGGAGACGGACAAGCCCACGTACGCGGCCAGGGCCATGTGATCATCGATCGTATTTCATGAATGTTACTTAGCGATCCTCGTCCGTTCTACTTCTGTTTCCAAGTGAGAAGGAGTCCTAAGAGCCCGAAAGCAAAAAGGGTCACGACGATGGCGTAGACGCCCATGCTCTCCCTGGCGAAAATGTCCCAAGTCCCGTACATCAGCCCCCAGCCCCAGTACATGGCAAAGGCTGCGACGATCAACAGCAGCGAAAGGAACAATTTCGCCTTCCGGGGGAATGCGGTCTCTGCCATCGGAGGCGCTCAATGCCCTGAGTCTATAAATTACTTCCTAGGGCAGGTTCGCCCCCACCCATCCCTGGAACTTTCGTTATATTATCATCCAGACATCTATGGGGGGGCTAAGGACCCGCTCTTCTGCCCTGGCTTTCCGTTAGGGCCATAGTACCTCTTCCTTATCCAGAAGGCCACATTAACCAAGGAGATGAGCACTGGAACCTCAATGAGAGGGCCGATCACAGCTGCAAACGCGACGAGCGAGCCTATCCCGAAAACGCCTATTGCCACGGCGATGGCCAGCTCGAAATTGTTGCTGGACGCCGTGAAGGTCTGCGCGGTCGCATGTGGATAATCGAATCTCAGCCTTATCGAAATTCCATAGGACAGGAAGAACATGATCAGGAAGTAGAACAGCAGGGGGATGGCTATCCGAACGACGTCCCATGGCTGATCTAGAATGTACTCGCCCTTGAAAGCGAACATCACAACGATGGTGAAGAGCAATGCCAGGAGTGAAACCTTACCGAGCTTTGGCATGAGGTTGTTGTTGTACCATTCGGCTCCCTTCCTCGGAAGCAACAAGTAGCGGGTGGCGATGCCCAGCAAGAACGGAATTCCCAGATAGATGAGCACGCTCTGCGCCACGTCCCACATACTTATGCTCACCTCCTGCCCAGAACCAGGAGAAATCCAATCCGAGACGATGGCGATGAGGAAATAGGCATAGAAGGCATAGAGCAGGATCTGGAACACGGAATTCAGGGCCACAAGAATGGCGGCGTACTCAGGGTCGCCCTCGGCCAGGGCATTCCAGACAATGACCATGGCGATGCATCTCGCCAGGCCAGTGAGTATGAGACCTATGCGGAACTCTGGTTGGTCCGGAAGGAATATCCAGGCCAGGCAGAACATGAGGAGCGGCCCCACCAAGTAGTTGAGGGTGAGAGACACGCCGAACATCTTCTTGGCTTCAGGCTGCTTTGGGATCTCTTTTAGCTCTTCGAACTTGACCCTAGCTAATGGAGGCCACATCATCAATATTAGACCGATGGCGATGGGAATCGAGGTCGTTCCTACGCTGAGCTTGGTCAAGAATTCGGCAATCCCAGGGAAAATTGCACCTAATGCTATCCCCAGGAAAATTGCGAGGAAGATCCAGATAGTGAGATATCGGTTCAAGAATGAGAGCTTCTTGACCGCCTCCTCAGGCAATTCTCGGCCTCCTCATTTC
>DATIXC010000022.1:0-6910 GCA_035518995.1 Methanomassiliicoccales archaeon
GTTTTTTATTGGCGATTTCATTCAATCGTCGAGCTAGGATGTACATCATCTCAGAGAGGATCAACGGGCTCTTCGCCTCCGTCTCCAAGGCGATCGACCACCGCGACGCCAAATGGATCCAAGGCCACGCCCTTAGGCAGATCGAGTGCGGGGCGCAGGCCCTGGATATCAACACTGGCCCGGGAAGGGAGGACGGCCCAGCGGCGATGGAATGGCTGGTAAAGACGGTCCAGGAGGTGACCGACGCCCCCCTGAGCATCGATTCCCCGGGCATCAGGACCCTGGCCTCGGGCGTCAAGGCGTCGAGGAACAAGGTCATCATCAACTCCACGACGGCGGAGAGGGCCAAGATGGAGAAGCTCTTCCCGTTGGCAAGGGAGAACAACGCCGACATCATCTGCCTGTGCATGGACGAGCGCGGGGTCCCCAACTCGGCCGAGGCCCGGGCGGAGATGGCCATGCTCATGATCACCACCGCCATGGAGCACGAGATCATGCCCGACCGCATCCTCCTGGACCCGCTGGTGCTGCCCACCAAGGCCGCGCAGGACCAAGGCGCGAAGGTCATCGAGGCCGTGCGCATGTTCCGATCGCTGAACGAACCCCCGCCTCGGACGGTGGTGGGCCTGAGCAACGTCTCCAACGGCACCAAGGACCGCCCGCTGGTCAATCGAACGTTCCTGGCCATGCTCATGGGGGCCGGCCTGTCGGCGGCGATCCTGGACCCCGAGGACACGGAGCTGATGAGCACCATCAAGGCGGCGCAAATCCTCCTCAACCAGAAGCTGTACGCGGACGATTTCCTGAAAGGGTGAGCGGGACAATCATACCGTTCTAGAGCTTCTGATATCTCCTCTCCGTCTCCCTGGCCAGGTCGTTCTCGAAGCAGTTGAAGTAGACGAAGGCGAAGTACACGGAGAAAACGCCCAGGAGGACATAATAGCTCGCGAAGGAACCCATGACCACCCCCAGATCCTGCTTCTCTAGGGCCAGGCGGATGAACACCACGATCGTGCCCAAGGCCACGAAGGTCTGGAGGAAGCGCGAGCGTATGCCCCTGAAGAGCTCGAACTCCTTGGTCACGCCAGGGATCCGGGCTTGTAGGGCCAGCAGCGCGAACCATGGAATGATTATGATGGGGATGACCAGGGAAATGAAGCTGAGCACGCTGAAGGCCTGGACGATGTCCAGGCTCTCAAGGAGGATGGGATTTAGGGAGACATAGATGGCTATGATGGTCCCCAGGAATATCTCCCAGAATATCGCATGGTAGAAGCGGTCCCAAGGGAACTTGCCCTTGGGCTTCTCTGCCTGCACCTTGAGCCTCGAGAGGTCCAGGATGTCCGGGATGTCCATGAGCCAAAGCATCATCCGGGTCTGGGCACCGTCCTTCCTCGTGAATGTCGCCAGCCTCACGCCCTTAAGGACACCGGGCATGAGGCGACGGATCACGAGGCCTGCGAACCAGATGATGCCGAAGCCCTCGCAGACCACCGTCAGCTGGAAGACGAAGAGGGCGAAGCCCATGGCGACGAAAGTGAGCGCCGCGTTGACAAGATCGTGGTACGGGTTTACATCGCCACTCGCGACAGGCGTCCCGATGAAGATGAGCCCCCCGTTGACGAAGTAGTTCCATATGGCGTAGAGGAGCGCCACGACCACGGAGATGAGGAGAAGGAATTGGAACACCCGCTTGTTGGATATGATTCCGTGGCCGCCGAGCCGAATCCAGGAGACCAGGCCCACAAGGAAGAAGACCCCGGTGAAGAGCGCTGCCAGCACGATGCCAGCAGCTAAAAGGTCGCGGCTTGCAACGGCGACGATGAGGACGATGAGAGCGACGAGGAGAGCGAGGACGATGAAGAGTCGGGAAAGGACTCGGTCCAGCCTCCTCAGGTACTCTTCCCTCGCCTCGCCCTCGAGCTTCTTAGCCATGGCCTATTCAGTCATCTTGTAGTCGGGATATGAGCCTTACCGATTGCGGGGGCTCAGGCCGTAGGGGGGTTGAAGTGCAGGTCCACCTTCTTGACGTCCCAGAGGGTCTCGATGCGCTCCTTGATCTCCTCCTGGATGTTCGCCGCGAAGATGTGGTTCTCCGGCAAATCGACCCAGATGCCGACCGTGCCCTCCTTGACCTCCACCTTGGTGATCAGGTTGCCCCTCACGATGTCCAGGCCGGTGAGCGGGTTCATCACGTTCTTCAGCCGGCGCTTGACCTCGTCCTCAGTCGTCGGTTTCTTCTCCTTCACCAGGCCGTGCTTCTCCTCATAGTTGGTGATGGCCTCGCGGAGGCCCTCCACCGCCAGGACGGAGCAATGGGCCTTGATCTTCGGCAGGCCGCCGAGCGCGTCGGAGGCGTCCTTCCAGGAGATCTGCTTGGCCTCCTCGATGGTCTTCCCCTTGGCCAGCTCGGTGATGATCGAGCCGGTGGCGATGTTGCTGGCGCAGCCGTACGACTCGAACTTGATGTCGGTGATGCGGTGGTCCTTCTCGTCCACCTTGAGGTAGACCGCCACCATGTCGCCGCAGGCCGGGCTCCCCACGATGGCCTTTCCGTCCGGGTCCTCGATCTTGCCTACGTTCTGCGGGTTCTTGAAGTGTTCCAGCACCTTCTCACCGTATGGGAATTTCATGCCTTTTCCTCCTTGCTCAATGGACTGATGTCCCTCAATCTGGTAATGACTTCCTTCATGGAATCGACGACATAGTCGACCTCTTCCATCCTGTTGAACCTTCCTAGCGAGTAGCGGATGGAGCCGTGCGCTCTCTCGTGATTGCCGCCGATCCCCATTATGACATGGCTGGCCTCTAGCGACCTGGAGAAGCAGGCCGATCCCGTGGAGACTTCTATCCCTCGCATGTCAAGGTGCAGGGTGATGGACTCCCCCTCCACGAAATGGAAGGTGATGTTCGCGTTCTGGGGGATGCGCTTGGTGCGATGCCCGTTCAAGGTGGTCTGGTGAACCTCAGAAAGCAGGCGGGAGATGAGCCTGTCCCGGATGGATGCCAGCCTATCGTTCTCCTCGGATGTCACCAGCTCCGCCGCCTTGGCGAAGCCCACCGCCCCGGGGATGTTCTCCAGACCGGCCCTTAGGTTGAACTCCTGGAAACCGCCGTCCATCCATTTCCCCAATGGGGTGCCCTTTCGGACGAATAGGCCCCCCACCCCTTTGGGGCCGTGGATGGTGTGCGCCGAGAAGGTCATCAGGTCGATCGGCATCTTGCTCAGGTCGTGGTCCAAGCGCCTGAAAGTGTGCGTGCCGTCGACATGGAACAGCGTTCCCTTCTCATGGCAGATCTTGCCGATGGCCTCCACGTCCTGGACCGTCCCTATCTCCTGGTTGGAATGCTGGATGGACACCAGGATGGTCTCCTTGGAAATGGCATTTTCCAGCTCGTGCAAGTCCACGAGCCCTTCCCTATCGACGGGGAGGAAGGTCACCTTGTACCCCATCCTCTCCATGGCCTTGGCGCTGTTCAGGACGGGGAAGTCCTCTATCTTGGAGGTGACGATGTGCTTGCCCTTCTTGTCCCCCAGGGAGAGGGCGATGCCCTTGAGGGCCAGGTTGGATGATTCCGTGTCACCGGAGGTGAGGAGGACCTCCTCCGCCCCCACCCTAAGGAGTTTGGCGAGCCTCGACCTCGCGTCCGCCAACGTCTCCTTGGCCTCGATGCCCATGGAGTGACCGAACTCCGATGTGGCCACGGCGTACGAATCGAAGAAGTAGGGCCTCATGGCCTCGAGCACGCGCTCATCGAGCCTCGTCGAAGCGGCGTTGTCCATGTATATCGTGCTTGGCATCTGTCCGCACCTCAGATGAATAACGTGATGTCGGACTTCCTGGCCTCGTTGATGTAGGTGCCTACCGCCCCGAACTCGTCGATCCAGTCGGTCCGCAGCTGCTCCTTGGTGATGCCCATGACCTCCATGGTCATCTCGCAGGCGATGATCTTGCCGCCGAGCTCCTTGAAGTCCTTGACCAAGGTCTCCAGGCTGGCCACGTTGGCCTTCGCCATGCGACCCTTGATCATCCTGCGCCCCATTCCGAGCATGTTCATCTTGGACAAGGGACCTTTGTCCAAGCCGCCCTTCTTCAGACGGTTCAGCCCCCAGAAGGTGAAGTAAAGCGATACGTCCATGCCCATCGAAAGGGAGCCATTGCCGATGATCAAGGCGCTTATGACCTTGTCCATGTCCCCGCTATGTACTATGATCGTGGTCTTTCCGGCCATGATCAGGCCTCCTTGACCTTCTTTATCCTGATTATCCACACGTTCCCTTGGTCCTTGACCTCGAGAAGCTCCTGGCCCTGGGCCTCAACCGCCATAGGTATCTCCTTCTTGGAGGCGGGATGGGTCCCCGATACCTCGATGACGTCCCCGATGGCCGCCTTCTTCAAGGCCTTCCTGACTTGGACCAACGGGACTGGACAGTTCTGATTCCTACAATCCAAATCGATTTGTGCCATGCTCTTGCCTCCTCCCTGACCTCTTTGGTCCATGGTGGATAAGTAGTTTTTTAGTTTGCTTCGGGCGGGCTCGTGGGTCACATAGGTCAGCGGACATGGGCCAGCGCATCCTCATTCAGTACATAGCTGATCCTCGGTCCGACCACGTACACCGGCGAGTAGCCGAAGAAGTTGTGCTCGAATATATCGTAGATCACGATGCTGTAGAAGTTGGTCTTGGCGTCCTCGAAGACCTTCTGTTCGATGCTCGGTGATTTGGACGCGTTGGCTGTGGAGAGCGCGCCGTCGAGCGGCCGCAGTGTTCCCTCCTTGATCATATCTATCCTATTGGTCAACAGCCTGTTGGCCATCCGCTTTCCGGACACCGCCTGGAAATGGCGCATGAGGATGACCTCGGCGATGAATACGAGCAGGAGGATGGAGGTGTTGTAGTACCCCTTCTCTTGCATCAAGGACAGGAGCTCGTGCCAAGTCCCGCCGGGGGCCAGGATGGCCCCTATGAACATCAGCCCGAGCGCGGCCAAGAATATTCCCACCACGGCCATAATGAAAATGGCCATGATCCTCCCTCTACCTTGGGCCGAGCCGTACCTTCCCTTGAGCTTCCTGGCCGTCTGCGCAAAGCCCCTCTCCTGCGGCTTCAGGATTATCAGTGCGACGAAGAATGCGAGTATCACGAAGATCTGGACAAGGACGCTGAGGGCCTGATTGTGGTCGTAGAGGTTCCTCGCGAAGGCGAAGTAGACCCCGAAGATTATTCCGATTCCGAAGAGGACGAAGAAGCTCAGGGCCAAGGGCACCATCCCACTAAGGAACATGGTGAGCCCTATCTCCACGCCCAGGCCCTTCTTCTTTTTCAGGATGTAGCGGACCGGCCCCTTCACGCTCTTGCCGGACAGCTTCAATTTCTCCTTCTCCGCCTTGTCGGCCTTGTTCCTCGACGTTGGAAGGAACCAGATTATGAAATTAAAGCCGTAGAGGATGAACGCCATGAGTATCCAGAAGAGGAAACCGATCTCGTTGAGGAAAAGGATGTAGACCGATATGCCGAGTATGATGAAGGCGATTATCCACCCGACCGTGAAACCTTTTCGGGGCTGGTTCACCTTGTCCAAAATCTTCTGCTCCCTATCGACCTCCTCCGACGCCTCCTGACGGAAGCGCTCAGCCTCCTCCAACGCCACCCCGCTCATGCCCGTTGTCGCCCTCGGCGGTTTCGCTTTGATAAACATATTCGAATATAAATACCATGGCACCTCTCGCGTCCTCAGGTTGGTGGTT
The DNA here is from genome assembly GCA_035518995.1 of Methanomassiliicoccales archaeon. GTDB lineage: Archaea > Thermoplasmatota > Thermoplasmata > Methanomassiliicoccales > UBA472 > JAJRAN01. Next base: position 5,751 of record DATIXC010000022.1, read on the forward strand.
CAGCCCGTCCCGCCCGCCTTTTCGAGGACCTCGAGCACGTCCTCCCTCATAAGAAGCTTCATGTCTGGGTTGATGAAGAACATGGGCACCTTGCCGAAGTAATCGTGCCTGTACATCCGGTTGATCCCTATCTGGTAGAACTCGGCCTTGACATCATCCAACCGGTCTGGGCTGATGGTCTTTCCCTGGGATTGCTCCGCGAGCATGTCATCGAGGGGGGCCAGGACGTTCTTGCGCAATCGCTCCAGCTGATTCTCGATCACCCGCAGTCCCATCTTCGAGCTCGTGACGGACTGGAAGAACCTGAGCACCGAGTATTGGATTATCGCCACCAGAATCAGGGTGTAAGTGTTGGCGCCTCCGTTGGCGGTGAGGAATTCTCGCACCTTGTCCAGGGTCGTGCCGGGTAGCAGCAATCCGATGACTATCAACAGGCTGAAGAAGGCGATGAAGAAAACGATGAACAGGGTCACCCCCGCCACCGCCAAGGTATTGGTCCTCCGCGCCTTTCCGACCCTGCCCTTGAAGTCCTTGGGCATGCTGAACATGCTCTTGGCGTACGGCTTGAAGAAGTACAGGTACGCATGGAGGCCGATGATCGCAAGGCACTGGACTATGATGATCCATGTGTCCCGCATTCTCAAGTCCTCGATGACGTAGGCGTGGTAGAGCGTGAAGAACACGGAGATCCCGAAGATGGCGATGAGAGCGAAGGTGGGAATGGCGTTGCCATAGAAAAAGGCGTTGACCCAAACCTCGGCCATCAGTCGCTTGCGCCTCTTGGCGATGAACTTAATGGATTGCTTCTTCCCCCCTTTCGGTTTGCCCAGTTCTCGCCGGCTCTTCCAGAAGCCCCGCTCCTTCTTCGTTGTCGGAAGGAAAAGGAGGAGCCATGCGAAGCAGACCACGATGAATGAGACCAGGAGCCAGATGTATGAGCCGTAGGGGCGCACCAGCAGAGCGACGAAGCTGACGACCAGGAGGAAGAGGATGACGGCGAGCCCCATTCTGGTCCGCTTGGGGTCCCGGTGCAGCTGCCTCTCCATCTCCTCCTCGTGCTTTATCTTGTCCAGGACCGAGGCCTTGAAGGAAGCAAGGGACTCTGGTGATATGCTGGACTCGCTGCCCTGGGTGCTCATCGACTCAGCTCAAAGAACATG
>DATIXC010000023.1:0-7788 GCA_035518995.1 Methanomassiliicoccales archaeon
GGTTTGACTTTTTGAGATAAAAGGATTGAGTTTCAAAGTCCGAACCTTACCGCACTCTTTCGGCCTCAATATTCCGATGTTCATCCAATGAACTGACGCATGATTCTAACTTAGTAATATACTGGCTGCCATTTGAATTGCTATAAACATCCTGGCGCGTTCTTATTTAATGCTATCTACTTAATCGTATAATCAATGCTTCATGTGAAGTTGCTGGCCTCCTCAAAGGTATCCCCAGTTCTCTAATTTACCCTAGCCAAGGTCGTTACTTGGCCGCTCGCCCTTGTCGATGGGGATTCAGTAATCTATTCTCTCGATGAGAGCCGGCGATTAATTGTAAGAAAAGGATTGAAGGGATTTTTGTTAAGAATATTAAGGACGGGTCGTTCGGCGAAGAACGGGAAATATTCCCAGGATATCGCTTCCGGGTTAAATATGTTAAGACTCCGTCCACATTAACGGTCGTTGAACGTCTGGGCAAACATTTATAGTTTCCACGGGCGTACGCCAGAATATATGCCCGATGAGGCTGAGCCCTTAGTAACGATAGACAATGTCAGCAAGAGTTTCGACGGCAACAACGTCTTGCGCGACGTCAGCGCGGTGATCTATCCGGGGGACGTGCTAGGGCTGATCGGGAGGAGCGGCGCGGGCAAGTCCGTCCTTATCAATATGCTCCGAGGGAACCCGGAGTATCGGCCCACTTCGGGCAAGGTCATCTACCGCGTCAACCAATGCCACTCATGTGAGAACCTAGACCTCCCTTTCAGGGGGGCGAAGTGCACCAAGTGCGGAGGGGAGACAAAGCTCCTGACGATTGACTTCTGGTCATTGGGCGAGAACGACAAGCTCCGCCTAGCCCTCAAGCAGAGGATTGCCATCATGCTTCAGCGCACCTTCGCGCTGTTTGGGGACATGTCGGTCATCGAGAACATCTTCGAGGCCATGGGCAAGTGCAAGGAGCAGGAGATGGTGGACAGGGCCATCGAGCTCCTGAAGATGGTCAACATGACCCATCGCACCACCCACATAGCCAGGGACCTTTCCGGTGGCGAGAAGCAGAGGTGTGTCCTCGCCAGGCAGCTGGCGCGCGACCCGCTGCTCTTCCTGGCCGACGAACCGACCGGGACCTTGGACCCGGGTACGGCCGAGCTGGTGCACCGCACCCTGGTGGAGATGAGCAAGAAGACCAAGATGGGGATGGTCGTGACCTCCCACTGGCCCAAGGCCATCAACCGCCTGAGCAACAAGGCCATCTGGCTCGAGGCGGGGGAGATGATGAAGCGCGGCGACCCGGTCGACGTTACCAAGGAGTTCATGGTGGGCTTCGCCCCAAAGGACCCTGAACCGGTGCCGATCGGCGGCCCGATAGTCCGCGTCACGGACGCGAAGAAATACTATTACTCAATCGTCCGCGGCGTGGTCAAGGCCGTGGACGGCGTGACCTTCGACATCAAGGAGAAGGAGATCTTCGGTCTCGTGGGGCTCAGCGGAGCCGGCAAGACCACGCTCTCGCGCATGATCGCCGGGATAACCCCTGGCACCAGTGGCAACGTCGAGGTCCGGATCGGGGACGACTGGGTCAGCATGTACGACCTGGGTGAGTTCGGCCGCGGCCGGGCCACCCCCTACATTGGCGTGCTGCACCAGGAGTACTCACTCTACCCCTTCAACACCGTCCTGCAGAACCTTACCAACTGCATCGGGCTGAAGATGCCGGCCGAGTTCGGCAAGATGAAGGCCATCCAGGTGCTTTCTGGGGTCGGGTTCGAGAAGAAGGACATCGAGAAGCTGCTGTACGCCTACCCCGACACCCTGTCGGTGGGCGAGAAGCAGAGGGTGGCCATGGCCACGGTCCTCATACGCGAGCCCCGGATTGTGATCCTCGACGAGCCCACTGGCACCATGGACCCGATCACCAAGATATCCGTGGCCAAGAGCATCCTCACCGCCAGGAAGGAGCTCGGGGAGACCTTCATCATCGTCTCCCATGACATGGACTTCGTGGTGAACTGCTGCGATAGGGCGGCCATCATGAAGGGAGGAAAGGTCGTGGCGGAGGGCGAGCCCAAGCAGATCGTCGGCTACATGACCGCGGAGGAGAGGGAAGAGATGACCAAGAGCGGGGTCGAGGTGGCGTGAAGGAACAGATCGGCCGCCATACCAAGTTCGTGGAGTGCCGCGAGTCCAAGGGGCTAGGCGTCGGCGGCGGGATGGCCCAGCGAGCGACCATATCCGAGTCGGGGAGGGACGTCGTGGCCATAGCCATGGGGCCGGGAAAGCGGCACATCACCAAACCGGTCTGCGAGATCACCTACGCCCTGAGGGAGGAGGGGATCGACACCTCGGTCATCGTAATAAACGCCGGGGCCGGCGTCCCTCACGACGCGCCTGACGTCTCGACCGGTTCGATTTTCGGTCTGGACGACATCGAGATCCGCCGCATCCAGCAATTCAAGATCGCCATCATCCACCTGGGCAACGTCAAGAACCACATCATCTATAAGGCGCGGCTCATCCTGCGCAACGTGGACATGCCCGCGATAGTGGTCTGCCAGGCGCCGGTGGACTTTGAGGACTTCGCCCGCATCGGCGTCAGGACGCGGGTGGTCATGCCCAGGCCGGAGGAGGTCGGCACCAAGGGCATCATTGTGGACATCGTCACTGGGGTGGTGCGGGGCGTGACCTGTCCGCAGAACAAGCTGGACGAGATAATCTCCAAGGTGAAGAAGTACCTGCCCTCCGGCCCTGGTGAGGGTTCGATGAGCCTGGTTTCTCGTTCGCCCGCGTTCTCCAGCAAGCCGACGGTGACCGAGGAAAGGGCCTGATCTAAAAAAAGTGTAAGCCTCATTTCTCGACGTTGAATCCGACCAGATGCGTCCAATGCTTGGTCTGGGAATACCCAAGTCGCTCCCTGATGTAATCGTCGGACAGCGTCGAGATGCTCCCCGAGGCCACGTCCTTCACGCCCTCCAGCCCATCCAGGTAGGGGAATTCTATGTTCGGTAGCACGAAGAACGGCTCGCCAACGATGTCCACGCTCGAATAGAGCACGAAATCGCTGCTGAGGAAGCAGACGTCATCCCGGCCAGCGAAGTCCTCCATGCGCCTCGCACCGATCCACTCCCCAACGATCTGCCCCTTCTGGTCCTCGATGTGCACCAGCTGCTCGGAGTCCCCGAGAAGGATGGACTCGCTGGAAGCCACGATGATGAACTGCACGGCTCGGTCGAAGGCGGTCCATACGCCCCGATTGGTGAAGGGCATCAGCCCTCCGCAGGCCCCGTTCGATTCCGCCTCCCTCTCCAACATGACGATCTGCTTCTTCCAATCGGCGTCGAGGTACTGGAAGGCGATCACTCCCGAAAGGCCCTCCATCCTTTTCTTCACGCTGGCCAAGACCATGTCGCGGTCCATCGAAGGCCTAACGCACATCGACGTAGTTAAAGGATTGGCGCCGAGGCCGAGGGACAAAATCGGTACGCACATAGAACGTTCTAAATTGTCGAACCCTTCCTCATTCCCCAATTGGCTAAGAAAAGGATTTTAAGGGTTAGGGCTGATGAACCGCTGGCAGATGAAGGTCTTCGTCAATGGTGCGGAGGTCGAGACGGGAGCCTCGGCCGTAATTTCGGAGGTAATCAAGGGACAGCCATACCAGCCGGGCGCGCTCCTGGCCGTAATCAAGCCCAGCGAATCGATCAGGAAGGAGACGGACGAGTTCGACCTCATGACAGTCCATGGCCCTATCGGGCTGCGCCTCAACGACACCAAGTACGCCTCCCTCTTCCGCGAGCTCGTCGGCGACATCAAGGGGAAGGGGGTCAGGTGGCAGACCAGCAAGGTCACGGCCATCGGCTCGTTCCCGACCCAGATAGAAGTGAGCCGCGAGAAGTCCTGGTACAACAAATTCGAGTGCTTCTTCGCTCTGGGCGGCTTCGACTCCAAGTCATCCTACATCATGATCTCTCGGACCGGCCACGAAGGCGCCTATGGCGCGGATGGCGCGGTCTTCGGCAAGATAACCCGTGGAAGGCACATCCTCTCCGAGCTTAGGGAGGGCGAGCCGATCATCGACATCGTCCCCGTGGTGGAGGAGGTCACGGAGAAGAACGCCACCGCGACCACGGACCTCGATATGGTCCTCGAGCCAGGGATGTCCGTTGAGACCTTCCTCGGAGTGAAGCTGGACCGAGGCTCCCCAGTAGACGCCGAGCATCTTCTGGTCCTCACGGAGAAGGGGACGCTGCCCATCACCGAGCGCACCGAGAGCTACTCGGCCTGCTCCAAGAACCTCGACGTTAGCCTGGTGGCGGAGACCTCAACCATCAGGGAGCCAGGGGTGGTGACGGTGCGCCACGAGGGCGCGGGCATGGGCAGGATCTACTTCTATAAGACCCGGCGTCAGATCTCCGGCTCTCACACCAAGGTCGGGGTCGTGACCATGGGCTTCGAGCTCCTCAGGCTCGCCCCGGCCAACTCGCGGCTCACGGTGGTGACCGACCCTCCTCGCGTCATGGTCATTGGCCTGACCCAGGCACAGGGCGCAAAGGCCCTGGAGCCGTTCGGTCTCAAGCAGGTCCGCAAGGGCGACTCAGAGGACGATGCCATCATCGTGGAGCAGGAGCCGGAGCTGACCATGGAGGCCCTGCACTCGACGGAGATCGAGACCCTGGGGGTCAGGCCGGAGAAGGTCAACGACATCTCCATATACGAGGACAAGGCCGTTCAGACCGCGCGCTACATCCGCAAGATGACCGGGCTGACCCACAAGCCCATCGGCACCTTGAAGGTGCACTTCACCTTCGAGGACATGCCCATGGTCACCTTCGACGGCAATTTCTCCGAGGCGGGCCATCTGGTCCCGGAAAACGAGTTCGGGGAGATGGTGCTACGGGGGGACCTGGGGGTCACGAACATGTCCCGCCCGAACCGTGGATTGATCGGCATCCGCTTGCAGCCCAGTGTGGAGTTCGGACCGACCGGCGAGGAGCGCTACGGCACCAACCTGGCCGGGAAGGTGCTGAGCGACCTCGACACGCTGATGGCGGGCCTGCAGGAGGGCGACATCATCTATGTGAGGGAGAGGAAGGAGGTCGCCGTCCCGGCCAAGAAGGCGACCAAGCGCAGGTCCGCGCCCGTCGGCCCGACCGCGAAGAAGGGCACCAAGGCCAAGGCCTCCAAGGCCACGAAGGCGGCGCGGGAGGAGGGCAGGAATGGCTAAGGAATTCGAGACCAGGATGATCGTCATCTCGCCATCCTCGTCCGTCACCCCGGACCAGGTGACGAGGCTGGTGCACTCGCTGAACCTGGAGATCACCGTCAAGGAGACCTGCTACGGCGCCATGGTCGAAGGGAGCAAGGAGGACGTGCGCAAGGCGCTCGCTGCCGTCCGCAAACTGGACCCTGACCGCATATTCACCAAGGTCAGGGGGTTCCCCATAGGCGACATCAGGAGGTGCCGCGCGCACCATGGCTCCAGGCCAGGCTTCACCCAGCTGGAGAAGGAATGGGAGTGCCTGAAGCTGGTGGACAAGGGAGTGAGCGCCGCCGAGCGCGGGGAGAAGGTTTGCGAGAGCCCCCCGCCAAGCAAGCTGCCTGTCAAGAGACTCAAGGAAATAGTCGATGAGGTGTCGAAATGAAGGTTTTCATCGTCCCGCCCAACAGCCTGATCCTGTTCGACCTGGTGGAGAGGTACGGCCACGAGCCGCTCAGCCTCATGGGCGCGATCCACGAGAGGGTCGTCAATCCCGAGATCGAGTCCCCACCGGTCAACGTCACCCCCGAGGACGTGAAGAAGGGCTTGAAGTACGCGGGCATCGAGGTGCCCTCCGGGATACGGGGGAGGCTGGCGGTCTGGGGCCCGCTCATCGACCAGGCGGACGCCGCCATCATCATGGAGGAGGCGCCCTTCGAGTTCGGGTGCGTCGGCTGCCACCGCACCGACGAGATGGTCCGCTACTACATCAGGAAGCGGAAGATACCGTTCATCGTGGTGCGCTATCCCACCACCGAGGACGAGGCCAAGGTCATGGTGGCCAAGATCAAGGAGTTCCTGGAGGGGTTGAAGTGATCAAGGTGGCCCAGCTGTCCTGCGGCACCGAGTACTCGGGCGTCCAGTCGGAGATCGAGAAGGCGGCCACGACCGTGGGGGCCAAGATGGTCTACCCTGACGTGGAAGCCAAGGACATCGAGGACGCCGTCGACAAGTTCGGCTTCAACCCGACCAGCGCGCAGCTGAAGCTCATGATCGCCCGCGCCGTGGCCGTGACCGAGGGCAGGTACGACGCCGACGCCGTGTTCATATCCTCCTGCTTCCGCTGCGCCGAGGCGGCCCTCATCCGCAACGAGCTGCGCCGCTTCGTGCAGGAGCATTCGCGCCTGCCGGTCGTCACCTACTCCTTCACCGAGAGGACCAAGTCGGGCCAGCTGCTCACCAGGATGGAGGCTCTGGTCACCATCGTGGAGAGGAAGGAGCTCCTGGCCCGGGAGCGTCAGGTCGGACTGACCGCGGGCATCGACTCCGGCTCATCCACCACCAAGGCCATGATCATGCGCGACAACGAGATCATCGGCAAGTTCTGGCACAGGACCGGGGAGGTGGTGGCGTGCGCCGAGGAGGCCCTGGACAACGCCCTGGCCGAGGCCGGGGTCAAGCGAAATCAGCTGGAGGCCATCGGCGTCACCGGTTACGGCCGCTTCACCATCGGCAAGGCGCTGAAGTGCAACCTGGTGCAGGAGGAGCTCACCGTCAACTCCAAGGGCGCCGTCTGGCTGGCGGACAGGCAGAAGGGCGAGGCCACCATCATCGACATCGGGGGCATGGACAACAAGGCCATAACCGTTCGCGACGGCATCCCCGACAACTTCACTATGGGAGGCATCTGCGCCGGGGCCTCGGGGAGGTTCCTCGAGCTCACCGCCGGCCGCCTCAAGGTCGAAATCGGCGACCTGGGAGGGCTGGCGGACCAGGGGGACTGGAGGAAGGTTCAGATGAACTCCTACTGCTCGATATTCGGGATCCAGGACCTGGTGACGTCCTTGGCGGCCGGGCACACCATCGCCGACGTGGCCGCCGCCGCCTGCCATTCGGTGGCGGAGCAGATCTATGAGCAGCAGTTGCAGGAGATAGACGTCCGCCATCCGGTCATCCAGGTCGGGGGCACGTCCTTGATCTCCGGGCTGGTGTCGGCGGTGGGCAGCGTGGTGGGCCAGAAGCCCATCGTGCCGCCCAACTCGCAGTACATCGGGGCGGTGGGGGCCGCCCTCCTGTCGTCGGGCTTCCTCGAGGGTCACAGATGAACATCCAGGTGGAGGGGTCGGAGGAGTACGGCAACGAGGTCTACGTGGAGCTGTTCGAGCGCATCCTCATCGACCTCGGCCTCACCAACCGCGTGGAGGGGGCCAAGCTCCTCATCTACCCGGAGAAGCACCTCTTCATCGTCTCCGTGCGCATGCGCCAGGCCCGGACCTCGGTCAAGGTGGGCGAGGTGGCGGACGTCAGCGACCGGGAGGGCAACGCCTACCTGGTCATCCGCAACGAGTCCTACGCGCCCGCGCTCCTCGCCCTGCTCTGGAAGCAGTTCGGGCGGGAGCGCATCGAGCAGCTCTCCCGCCTGGAGATCCTGGCGCACGGCGTGCCCCCGGAGCGGATAGAGGGCTTGCTGATCAGCCCCGGGGAGGAGCTGAGGAAGGAGGTGCTCGATGCCATCTGGCGCCTTCTGCCCGAGGGCTTCAAGGTGCGCCACAACCTGTTCGCCGAGAACGTCATGACCATCATCTCCACCG